>JAOTYD010000032.1 GCA_029862005.1 Gammaproteobacteria bacterium
ACGCAAGAATCTCGAACAACAGCTGACGCAGGCCAAGAAAATGGAATCGATCGGTCAGTTGGCAGCCGGTATCGCGCACGAGATCAATACCCCTGCGCAATTCGTCGGCGACAATATCCGATTCATCAAGGAAGCGTTTGACGACTTGATCGAACTGAACGGCGGCTACAGCAAACTATTGGGCGCCGTCAAAAACGATGCGGTAACCGAAGCGTTGATCGAGGAAATCGAGGCGGCTTACAAAAAGGCCGACCCTGAGTACTTGGTCGAGGAGATACCGCTTGCCATCGATCAGTCGCTGGATGGCATAACGCGAATTTCAAATATCGTACGCGCAATGAAAGAGTTTTCTCATCCGGGTGGCAAGGACCTTGAGGCTACCGATCTTAACCAGTCAATATCAAATACCATCACCGTGGCTTCCAACGAATGGAAATATATCGCCGACGTGGAAACTGATCTTGCCGAGGATCTTCCGAGTGTCAAATGTTTTCCGCAGGAGATTAACCAGGTCATACTCAACCTGATTGTCAATGCCGCGCACGCGATCGACGACACCAGGGAAGGCGAATCGGCCGACAAGGGCAGCATAAAAATCAACACGCGTCAGGTCGACGACGAGGTCGAAGTCCGTGTTACCGACTCAGGCTGCGGTATACCTGACGATATCAAGCACCGCATATTTGATCCGTTTTTCACAACCAAGGATGTCGGCAAGGGATCCGGGCAGGGACTGGCGATGGCTTACAAGACCATCGTCGACCAGCATAAGGGAAAACTGGAAGTGGAATCGACTATCGGTCGTGGGACCACCTTTACGATTCGGCTGCCAATTAACGGCAGCGAAACATTGATGGACGAGGTTGCGGCATGATGCGCATCATGTTTGTTGACGACGAACCTAATATTCTCAGTGGATTACGCAGAATCCTGCGGCCACTAAGAGAAGAGTGGGACATGGTTTTTGTGGAAAGTGGCCAGCAGGCGCTGGAGTCACTTGATGAAGCGCCTTTTGACATCATTGTTAGCGACATGAAAATGCCCGGGATGGACGGTGCCCAACTGTTGTCCGAAATCCAGCACCGCTTCCCGGAATCCATCCGAATTGCGTTATCGGGTGAAACGGATTCGCACATGATTTACCGCTGCGTGCAGCATGCTCACCAGTATCTTTCCAAGCCCTGTGACGCGGACACTCTCGTCGCTACTGTAAAACGTGCCTACGCGCTGAAAAACCTGATGAAAGACGAGCAGCTGAGGAAACTGGTTTCGAATTTATCATCATTACCAAGTCTGCCTGCCCAGTATGAGAGCATCATGCAGGAGCTGCAGTCGGAAGATCCGTCACTGCTGAAGATCGGGGAAATTATCGAGTCCGATGTCGCGATGTCAGCAAAAATATTACAGCTGGTAAATTCCGCTTTTTTCGGTCTCGTGCGGCATGTATCGTCGCCGATTGAGGCCAGCAAGTTTCTGGGCCTCGATGTCATCAAGTCACTGGTCCTGACAACGGGTGTTTTTTCACAGTTCGACGAGTCGAGCATCGGCGAGGCAAGACTGCAGGCTATCTGGAGCCACGCTTCCCAGGTAGGCATACTGGCGAAACAGATTGCGGTTCAGCAGACAACCCACAAATTACTGGGCGATTACGCTTTAATGGGCGCGCTACTGGCGGATGTCGGCAAGCTCGTGTTTGCTGTGAACCTGGGCGAGGAACTCGCTCGCGCGGAAAAAATTGCCGCGGACGAACATCGTTCCGACTGGGAAGTCGAGCGCGAGCTCATCGGGCATAGTCACATGGATGTCGGGGCCTTTCTGTTGGGGCTCTGGGGCTTGCCGAATCCGGTGGTCGAGTGTGTTGCCTTTCACCACGTACCTGCTGAATGCGTCGAAGAGGATTTTTCTCCATTGACAGCGGTGCACATTGCCCATGCCATTGTCAGTGTCGACGGTCATGAAGACCTGCCCGGGCTCGACCGCGAATATATCGGCAAGATGGGTGCAGCCGAACGATTGCCGGAGTGGCTGAAGTTATACGAAAAACTTTTTATCACGGACGTAGAGGCCGCGGTTAATGGGTGAGAAAATTCTTTTTGTCGACGACGAACCCAATGTGCTGCAGTCGATACGTCGCACTTTGCGCTCAAAGTTCGATCTCGACACGGCTGAAGGCGGCGAAGAAGCGCTGGGCATGCTGAATGCCAATAGCACCTACGCGGTGATTGTCTCGGACATGCGTATGCCGGGTATGAACGGTGTTGAACTGCTGTCGCAGGCCAAGCAGCAGTCGCCAGATACCGTGCGCATGATGTTAACGGGAAACGCAGATCAGCAGACTGCGGTTGATGCGGTTAATCATGGCGATATTTTCAGGTTTCTAAACAAGCCTTGTGAGTCCGAGGAATTATCCGGCGCCATCACCAGCGGACTGCGCCAGCATCAGCTGATCACAGCAGAAAAAGATCTGCTCGAGAATACCTTGCAAGGCAGTATCAAGGCGCTCACCGACGTACTCGCCTTGACGAATCCGGAAGTCTTTGGGCGCACCACCCGATTCAAGCACCGGATTCGCCAAATAGCTGAAGAAATGGGGCTACCCGATATCTGGCAGCTCGAGGATGTCGCCATGCTTTCGCTAATTGGCAGCATGGCAGTCCACGAGGATCTCGTGAAACGCAAGCTACATGGGGAATCAGTTTCATTTGACGAACTCGCAGAGTTCGCATTACATGCCAAGGTGGGTGCCGATCTGCTGAAAGCGATCCCGCGCATGGAGGATATCGCCCAGGCGATTCGCTACCAGGAAAAGAACTATGACGGTTCGGGGTATCCGCGAGACGACATCAAGAGCGCGGATATTCCGCTGGGCGCTCGCTTGATCAAGGTTATTCTCGATTTTGATGCGTTTGAGTCGTCCGGAGATTCTGAACAGGCGGCGCTTGGTAAATTGAAGGCCCAGGCGCATTTTTACGATCCAACCGTACTCGGCGCCTTCAATAACACGTTCGAGCAAGATTCGGCATTAGTCGTAAAACCTGTCCCAATTTCTCAGTTAGCGGACGGCATGCTGCTGGCGGACGATGTAGTGACCTCGAGCGAAGTGTTGCTCGTGGCTAAGGGCCAGGAGACGACGCAGTCGGTGCGTCGGCACCTGCAAAATTACCAGGTAAACGATCAAATCGGCGATACCGTAAACGTCTGGTGTCAAGCAGAGTAACCTATTTCATTTAACTCTCACCTGATCGTTTGCAGTTCCAACGGTCTTAGTATTACCGCGACCAGCCAGACGCCTCCGAGCAGAATCAACAGGTTTAGTTCTATTTTGTGCATGGTAACTGCAAGATCGTGGCCTGTTCGCTTGGACTTGCAGTCAAGAATAGAGGTACTGTTTACAATGTCCAATGCCGTCACTTGAAATATCATGTTGACGGAAGGATATTTTGGTTTGCATTTGTAAGCTCTGTTTGCATACTCGGGCTATGAAGGTTGTGGTAGTAGTCGTCTTGATGATTATGTTCTCAACGCAGGTTCTCGCACAGGCGCAGTTTTCGCTGCAACCCCGCTTGAGTGAAAATAAAGCACCAGCCGCGCTGCTGGGGATATGGGGAACGGCGCGTCAATGTGCCGCGCATAAATCAGGAAAAACAGGCGATCCTCTGTTGTTTCCATACATCATCACCCATAACTGGATCAAACAGGGTTTTATCTATTGTTATCTTGCTTGGTATGAGCCAAGCCGCGATATCGGCGTTAACCAGGCCTTCGCCTTTGCCCAGTGCGGCGAAGATCAGTTGCGAGACTACCAGCTTGAGCTGAATTTGCGCGACGGCAAATTAAGCATACAGTGGTCAGAGGATTTCACCACGCGGGAGCTGGAAGCCTGTCGGTAAAATACCGGTCAGGTCAGTTGGAAACTAGATATGCGCAAAAAAATCGAAGGCGAAAACGTAGCCGGAAGTACCTCTTACAAGTCTGCAAAAAGCAAGGCATCGGAGTACGCGAAGGATCCGGATAAATTAAATGACTTGCTGGACAAGGCGGCACGCAAGGCAAATTCCAGCAAGGGTCCGTTAACCGAAGTCTGGAACTTGTTAATGACTTGCCTGAGACTGCTTCGCGCATATGCCACGGGTCGCTATCAGGACATTCCATGGGGCAGCCTGGTATCGATCATCGCAACGGTGATCTATTTTGTAATGCCCCTCGATTTCATTCCCGACTTTTTGCTAGGTTTTGGCTTTATTGATGATGCCGCGCTAATCGGTTGGATCCTGGGTTCTATTAAAAGCGATATTGATCGCTTTATCGAATGGGAATCAACTCACGCAACCCACGAGCGAGACGACAGCTAAACTCATTTTTAATACCAAGAGCCAAAATACAATGGAATTTGTTTCGACGGTAAAGGTGACAACTGCGCAGGTCGATGATCTCGGGCATCTCAATCATGTTTTTGCGCTGCAGATTCTCGAGTATGCGCGCGACGACTGGTATGCGGAGGCTGGGCTCTGGCAAGGACGTCGCTGGAGTGGAGCCGAAAACCTCGCGACCCTGGTACTAAATATAAATTTTAATTACCGCGGGGAATGCTTTCTTGATGAAGATCTCAAGATCATTACCCGGCCGATGGAGCGCGGTAGCAAGAGTTTCACGCTTGCGCAGCAGATCGTTAAACCCGATAGTACGATTGCGATTGAGGGTACCGTAACCAGCCTGGTGATGGATATGGAACAGCACCGCACGCTACCGGTGCCGGAATGCCTGGCGCGTTATCTGCCGACACGGAAATAGTCCGGCCTGCTAATCAACCAGGTCGTCGGCGCGCACCCGGCCGTCGGCGTGCACATCGGTGACCTTGCCGTACAGGTTCTTCACCCGCGCCATGCTGCCGACCATGCCGGGCTTTTCACTGAACGACATGATCAGTAACAGCCGGTCGGTATTGCCGCTGTTAGCGGTAACCTGGTGCAATGAAAAACGCCCCAGGAAAAACTGCAGGTCGCCAGCATTCAGTTCGAGGCGTTTAACGCGGCTGCGATCACCCTCGAGCACCTGTTTAACTTCGTCATAGCATTCGTCCTGAGCTGTGCGCAGGCCCGGCACATACTCGAAATGCCCGCCGCTGTCGGCCGCCTGCAACAACATCGTGATGGTGAATTCGTTGGTGTCGAAATGCCAGTTGAATTGTTGCCCGGGTTTACCGACATTAACAATCATGTTTGATACCGGGTCTTCGTAAATAAATAACTCGTCCTTGCCCAGGCACTCGGAGAGGAACTGTTTTAACGGTTCCCAGTAGTAAAGCCGGTGCGATGTTGTTTCTTCCCCGAACAAATCGGCGGTAATAAAACCGTTGCTGCGCGGAATAAAAATATTAAGCGGGTGGTCTTGCGGGAAATCCGGATCGCCGTCGTTGAGATAAACATTGCACTGTTTACGCTCCGAGTAATAGGCCTGCGATTTTCGCTCACTGGCCTCGGTCAACAGGGCCCGAAGACCGGGTGCACTGAAGAAATTGCGGATTACCGCACAACCGTCATGCTCGAGCTCGGCCCTGACCTGTTCGATCACTTCGCGGCGTCGCCAATGATCCAGCTCATCGATCGGGTAGCGTGCGTGATCAATGATTTCGGTGCAGGCGAGTTTCTGTGACATTGCTGATTTCTCCACAGCTTTAGTCTAGCGTAATTGACTGTCCTTGCTGGCCCGGCGATTGACGCCGCCCTGGCTTGCCTGCTGCTGATCGAGTTCCTGTTGGCAGTTGACGCATAGACGCACCCCCACGATGGCCTTGCGGCGCGCCTCGGGAATGTCGACACCGCATTCCTCGCAATGGGTGAGGCTTTCGCCTTTGGGTAAACGGCTGCGCGCCAGTTCGACCGCGTCCTCGACACTGGCATCGATCTGATCCTGCACCGCGCCATCGCGCGCCCAACCTGTTGCCATGGATTACTCCAGCTTCAATAACAGGTAGATATTCTGCGCCTGAAAACTGCCATGTTCAATCTGGATCTGCAATTTCAAGTGGTGCATTACGGGCCTCGATATCGGTCGCAGCAGCGAACAGGGTGTCTTCCCGGAACCGCGACGCGACTAGTTGAACGCCCATCGGAACCGAAGTGTTGCCGTCGGTTGCGACTGAAATCCCGGGTATACCCATCAGGGGTACTGCAATTTGTGTCATCTGTGCCTCGAGCACGCGCCGGAACGACTCGGGTGATTCAACATCGAGCATGTCGGGGAAGGGCGGTTCGGCAGAAACCGGGCACAGCAGGATCGGGTATTGCGCCAGGAACAGCTGCCATTCGCGCGCCAGCGTTATGCGTTGCTGCAGTGCTTCCATCAGGCTCTCGAGTGTCGGTATCGGGCAGTTTTCACACAATTGCGCATACACGAAATTGGCGTCGGGATCATCTTCCTGCCTGACTGCTGCACCGCCACTGAATTGATACTCCGACATCCACAGCAGCAATTGCAATTCCATGGCCTGGCGCATCGGAGGACTATCGACTTCGGCCACCTGCCATCCGGCGTCCTCGAGCTGTCTGGCTGCCTCGTGCAACGCCCGTTCGACCTGAGGCATAACTTCGAGGCCATCGGGTGATATGCATAGTGCCACGCGTTTCGGCGCCGGCGCCTGTTCGAGCGGGGCCGGAACCCACCAGGGATCGAGCTCACTGCCGGCGGCCATGGCGGCAAGTCCAAGCCTGAGATCCGCAATGCTGCGTGCGATGGGGCCCGAAACCGCGGTTAACTGGGCGCCGATGTGGCGATCCGGGAGCGAAAGGTTGACAGCCGGGACTCGACCCAGGCTCGGTCGAATGCCGTGCAGCCCGCAGGCATAGGCCGGATAGCGGATCGAACCCGCAATATCGGTACCGTGTCCGAGCGCACAGATGCCGGCCGCCACGGCAGCGGCAGATCCGCCCGAAGAACCACCCGGGGTCAGTTTCGCGTTGCGTGGATTGAGCGTATGCCCGTGCAGGGAATTGCGTGTAAACCAGCGCATCGAAAACGCCGGCGTATTAGTGCGGCCGACAATAATCGCGCCGGCCTTGCGCAGGTTCGTCACCACCGGGCTGTCCTGCCCGGCGAAATTATCTTGCTGAATTCGAATGCCATTGGTGTTGGCAAATCCCTGCTGGTCGATATTGACTTTGATGGTAACCGGCACCCCGGCAAGTATTCCGGTTGAATGGCCATCGGCGATAGCATCGTCGACCGCACGTGCTGCGGCCAGCGCAGCCTCTGGCATTGGCTGCACCACGGCATTAATCGCAGGATTGACGTCCTGCAATCGCTGCAGGCTTTGTTCGGTAACCTCGGTCGCAGAAATTTCGCGGTTGGCAACGCGAGTTGCAATATCGGCTGCGCCCAGGCGCCACAGTTCAGTCATCGCTGATCCTCCGCTACAGGTCGAAATAGTATAAAGCAGTGAATATTGTAAGTGCCCATATTATGCGAGCCCAGGTCATGCGTCGAAACCCGCGCAACCGATACCGCAGCCGCTCAATGATTCGCTCGAATATCTGGATCACGACCGCGAGACTGGAAATCTGGCGTCTGAGCTGGTGATGGTCGGTGGGGTGACGAACTAGCGCCTGACCTGGCAGGTAATTTCAACCCTGCTGCCACCAAACAGGTGTTTCGACTCGGTCGTGGTGCGCGCGGGGTAGGCATCGCCATCGAAGAATTCGCGGTAGGCGGCATCCATTGCATCGAAATCATCCAGATTGGCGAGGTGCACCTCTACCTTGACAATGCGTTCTTTTGTAAGACTTAACTCATCGAGTATGCTGCCGATCGCAGCCCATATGGCACGGGTTTCGGCCGCCGCGTCACCCAGTACCTCAATTCCGGCCGGGAAATCGGCTGCAACCAGTCCCGAGAGGAAGGCGTACTGGTCATCCAGAACCACCTGGCTGAAAGGTGCACTTGATTCCGGAACGGCTTTTGGCTGGACGCGGTTTAAAATAACAGGTGCCGTATTTTCAGCCGACCATATTGGCGCCGATGATTAACAGGACACCCAGAACCACGAAAGCGATGAAAGTGTAAACCAGGTGTTTCGTCGTGGTTTTATCGTCTTGATTTGGATTCATCTACTAGTTCCCCCTCCAGGATTGAATCAAGTACTATATAGTGCCGAACCTGGAGCCAAATTGCCACCGCGTATGAGCGATCAAATCTATGAAACGTTGGTGCTGGAATACCCGGCCACCCACGTCCTGCAAATCACGCTGAACCGACCCGAAGTCGCCAATGCGTTTAATACGCAGATGGCAACCGACCTGATGCATTGCTTTGAAACACTGGCACTGGAGCCCGGCGACAATCGCTGTGTTATTTTAACCGGAACCGGCGACAAAGCATTTTGTGCGGGTGGCGATCTGAAACAACGCGACGGTATGACGAATGAAGCCTGGACCGAGCAACATCTCATTTACGAGCGCATGATTCGCGCCATCATCGATTGTCCACTGCCGTTGATTGCCGCGGTGAATGGCGCCGCTTTTGGGGGTGGTTGTGAGCTCGCGGCAGCGGTCGATTTTGTCTATGCGTCAGAAAATGCGCGCTTCGCGATGACCGAGACCAGTCTTGGAATAATCCCCGGGGCCGGCGGCACCCAGACCCTGGCGCGAGCACTGGGTGAGCGCCGCGCCAAGGAATTGATATTATCGGCACGACGTTTCAATGCAGAAGAGGCCCAGCGTTGGGGACTCGTGAATGAAGTGTTTACCGCCGGCATTTTGCTAGATGAAACCATACAGGCTGCTTCGCGCATTGCAGCCAATGCACCGATTGCGGTGCGTCAGGCAAAACAGGCGATTCATGGCGGCTTGCAGATGTCGCTGGCCGAAGGGCTTGTATTTGAGATTGAAGCCTATAACCGCACGGTACCAACCGACGATCGGCGCGAAGGAGTTAAAGCTTTCAATGAAAAACGCCCGCCGCAATTCAAGGGGAAATAAGATCCATGTCTAACGAAGTGATACTGACCTGTGCCGTTAGCGGCGGGCACAATAACCAGGGCAAGCACCCCGATTATCCGATTACACCTGAACATATCGCGAGCGACTGCATCGCGGTTGCGAAAGCAGGTGCGGCGATCGTCCACATCCACGTGCGCGATCCGGAAACCGGAATGCGCTCTGGGGATCTGGCACTGTTTCGCGAGGTCGTCGAACGTATCCGTGATTCTGGCAGCGATGTTTTGATCAATCTCACCACCAGCGAAGGGGCGCGCTTCGCGCCTGGCGACGAGGACGCCGCCGTCGGTGGTCCCGGAACAACCCTGGTACAACCGCTTGATCGCCTGCATCATGTCGAGGAGTTGCGTCCCGATATCTGTACGCTCGACGTGGGCACTTTCAATTTCGGTGAAACCATCTTCGTTAATACTCCGTCGCATTTACGCATCATGGCGCAGCGTATTCGTGAACTTGGCGTAAAGCCCGAGCTCGAAGTGTTTGAACCCGGGCATATCATGTTTGCGCATAAACTGATCGAAGAAGGCCTGATCGATGGTGCGCCGATGTTCCAGCTTTGTCTTGGCATTCCACATGCTTCGCCGGCAACGCCCGAGATACTCAGTGTCATGAAAGGGTTGTTGCCAGAAGACGCGAACTGGAGCGCTTTCGGTATTTCGCGAATGGAATTTTCAATCGTGGCCCAGGCCGCGAGCCAGGGCGGTAACTGCCGCGTCGGGCTCGAGGATAACCTCTATCTCGACAAGGGTGAGTTTGCGAGTAACCTGCAGCTGGTAGAGCGCGCGGTGCGCATCATCCGTGAGCTCGGTCGCGAACTGGCGACGCCTCAGCAAGCGGCTGAGCGTCTGGGGATAGAACGCTAGTCGTGGCAAGGCTGTACCTGATCCGGCACGCGCAGTCGGCCAATAACGAGATCTGGGACGGCAGTGACCACATGGCGGGTCGTCACCCTGATCCCGAGATTACCGAGATAGGCCATCGCCAGGCTGAAACGCTGGGGCAGCACCTGGCGCATCCCGAGGCGGAGCCCCGTCAGCACCCGTTCATCCCGGCCGACGGATTCCATTTTGGTTTAACCCATGTTTACTGCAGCCTGATGACGCGCTCGATTCTTACCGCGGAGTACATAGCCGGAGCCTGTGACCTTGAGTTGCAGGCTCTTCCCGATATTTTTGAAAAGCACGGCATTTATGATGTTGATGACGATGGTAACCTGCAGGGTTTGCCCGGGCCTGGTCGGGATTATTTCGCACAGCGTTTTCCGAGCCTGAAGTTGCCGAAAGAATTTAATGACGAGGGTTGGTGGAGTCGACCGGTCGAAGACGAGCTGGCTTTTATCACGCGTATGCAAAAGGTGGTAAACGATATCAGGCAGCGACTTGATCAGAGTGACGAATCCATTGCACTGGTGGCGCATGGCGATTTCATCGATCAATTCGTCAATGAACTCATGGGCGTGGTAAGACACCATCCCAACTATGATAATCACTGGGTTGCCAACTGGACTTTTCACAACACGTCGATATCGCGTATTGACTTTGTCAACGGCGCGCATAACGTCGTCTACATGAATAGAATCGATCATCTGCCGAACGAACTGGTGACCTGGTAATGGCATACTCGCTTACGGCTGATCAAGTCGATCAATACCAGCGGGATGGCTTCCTGTTTCCGCTGGATGTCTTCGTAAAAGACCGGGTCGACCATATCCTTGGTGAGCTTGAGCACGCACGAACGGTGGCACGTGAGAAAGGACTTGAACCCGAACTCGCACAGTTACTGCGCGCGAATACCCATTACCTGCTTCCATTTGTAAACGAAGTCGCCCGGGCACCACAGCTACTCGACCGGGTCGAATCAATCCTGGGTCCGAATATCCTGCTGTGGAGCGCGGAGTTTTTTATCAAGGCCGCGCATACCGACAAGATTGTCAGCTGGCACCAGGACCTGACTTACTGGGGACTTGGTGAAACCAACGAAGAGATGACTGCATGGTTGGCCCTGTCTGACGTCAATGTCGAGTCAGGATGCATGCGTTTTGTTCCGGGTTCGCACCATCAGCAAATCGTTCCGCATCGGGATACCTTCGATGCCACTAACCTGTTGTCGCGAGGACAGGAAGTTGCGGTCGATGTTGCAGAAGAAGATGCGGTAGACGTTATTCTGGACCCGGGACAGGTTTCGTTTCACCACGGACGGATGTTTCACGCATCGGGACCTAATCGCAGTGCCCGGGATCGCATCGGCCTGGCATTTCGCTTTATAACCCCGGAAGTGAAACAGTTAGTCGCTAAACGCGATTACGCGATGCTGGTTCGAGGTATTGACGAAGGTAAAAACTGGATTCATGTCTCACCACCCGGGCGCCTTTTCGACCCGGCCGATCTCGAACTCCACGCCCGGATCAGACAGGACCAGTCCACCGCACTCGCCGAGGGCGCGGAACAGGAACTATACACGGCCTACTAGCGACGCCGGTTGCCTACATATCCATTGCCTCGGCAATCTCGACTGAGCCCTCTGCTTTCAATATCGGGCAGCCTTTAGCCAGCTCGGTTGCCAGCTCGATGCTGTCGGCATTAATCAGGCTGTAACCGCTCAGTGGATTTGGACCCCCGTCGCAGGTGACAGAACCGTCGCTATTGACTGTTGATGACGGACCCAGCGGGTTGCCGCCATCGACAACCGCTGCGCCGAGATTCTCAAACCAGGCCATCCATTCGGCCATAACCTGCGCGCCTTCTTCCTCGGTTTCCGGCATCTTGCCGCCGTGATAAGCAAAAATAAACTTGGCCATTGTCTTGTCCTCGCTGTTTTTTAGCTGTTCGGACCAATCAGGATACGCAAACTGCGCTAAAGATTCGACTCTTTGGCGCCGGTATCAGTTATCAGGTTGCTTACGATAAAATCGAAATTGAACACTCAGTTTGAAGAGATGAGCTTTCGCAATCGGCCTGCAGCAAACCCTCATTCTTAACTATCTGGTTCCCGGTACGAATTCGGTGGGGTGAGCAGAAAACTCGTTGATCGCTGAATAAGTCCACTTACCCCTACGCGTTTGATTATCTGACGATCAGGCAACTGGTCTCGGCATTGTCGGCAACTTTGCGCGAGACGCTGCCTAATATAGTGCCCTTCAGCTTGCCCAGACCCCGAGTCCCCATCGCGATCAAGTCCATTTTCGATCGCTCGGCAAAGCCGAGAATACTGGTTGCAGGATCACCGGTTCCGATCGCGGTTTCAACTTTCTTGGCTCCGGCCTTTTCCGCTTTTTCCCTGGCGATTCTTAAGATAGATTCAGCGATTTTGCGCATAATTTCCTCGCGCGCATCATTAAAGGATTCAATCTGATGGAATTCCAGTTCCGGAATTTCATCGATTTCAAAGGGTATTTGCATATCGCGAATAACGTGAATGATGAGCATTTCAGCGTCGTGTAGTACGGCAAATTGAGCCGCCATTTCCAATGCACGGTTCGAAGCCGCCGACGCATCGGTTGCAACCAGTATCCTGTTAATCACTTTTCTATCCTTCCTACAGTCACTGGAATGGCAGCGTTACGCCAATCCCAGGGCCTGTTTTCTTTGATTGGCCCAGGTGCGCAGCACCTGGTCGATGGCGAGCCCGATAAAGGCAACACATAGGCCCAGTACCAACCCGTTGCCGACACCGTCTTTATCAGACAAGGATTTGAGAATCAATTGCCCGAGATCGTCGGTCCCGATCAATGCGCCGATGATGACCATTGACAGCGCGAACACCACGGTTTGATTGATACCGAGCGCAATATGCGGAAAGGCCATCGGCAGCTCGATAGACAGGTATCGCTGCAGTCGGCTCACACCAGACATCGAGCCGGCTTCTTGGAGCTGCAGCGGCACGCTCAGCATACCCTGAATCGTGTAACGCGTAGCCGGGACGGTGGCGTAGACCACGATTGCGATCAGCACCGAGGTATCGGTCACACCGAACAACATCATCACCGGGATCAGGTAAATGAACGACGGGAACGTCTGGAAGGTATCGCATATCGTTAGCATAATTCGCGTGCTCACCGGATGTTGTGAGCATAGCGTACCCGCAACGATGCCGATGGCGGTCGAGATCAGCACCGACAGCGTCATCAGGTAAGCGGTGATCAGCGCCCGATCCCACCATTCGGTCAGTGCGATGAACAGCAGAAATCCACCAACAGCCAGGCCCACTCGAACCCCGCCGACGATGTATCCGATTCCCATTGCCAGCGCGAAAGTCGCAGCAACCGGCATGGCGAGGTAAGCGGTCTTGACCGGTACCAGTACCTGGACGATCAGCCATTCGTTAAAACCTTTGAGCGCGTAAAAGAAAGTATCCCAGATCCAGTCGACCCCGGCCTGCCAGAAATCCTGGGTCGTAATGCCCTTGTTGTGCGGAATCAGGTAGAGATAGTTAAACCCCTCCTTGAATACCAACGAGCCGATTAATGCCAGGATGACACCAACAACGAATACGACACCGAACATCAACGAAAACTTGTGCCGTTCGAAGAACGACAGGTCGGCGAAGTAATCGATTTGCTTATCGGCCCAGGCGAGCGACAGCCGATCGAGCATGATTGCAATCAAGACGATACAGATGCCAAGTTCAAGTGCGAGACCGATCCTCAGCTGGTTCAATGCGATTAGTAAATTGTTACCAAGCCCCTTGGCGCCGATCAGGGATGCGATAACCACCATCGCCAGACAGGACATGATGGCCTGGTTGACCCCGATCAGGATATCCCGCCGGGCAGTAGGAATCAGCACCTTGAACAACAGTTGCCGGTTGTTGCAACCACTCATCAATCCAGCCTCGGCGACCTCGGGCGATAGTTTTTTCAGGCCCAGTATGGTCAGCCGCACCATCGGTGGGGTGGCGAATATAACTGTCGCGATCGCGCCGGCATGATCGCCGATACCGAAAAACACCACGACCGGGACCAGGTAGGAAAAGTGCGGCATGATTTGCATCACGTTGAGTATCGGGTTCAGCACCATCTCCACGGTTTTACTCCTGAATGCCCAGATACCGAGCACGAGGCCGAGCAAGACCGAAATCGGCGCGGCGATCAGGACGAAGGACAGGGTTTCCATCGACGGTTCCCATTGTCCGAATACCGCGATGTATACGAATGTAAATCCGACAAACAGCGCCAGCCGTGGCCCTTGCAGCGCATAACCCAGAATCGCGGCGCCACCGGCAACCACGGTCCACGGCAATCCCGGCCAGCGCGCCCACTGGTTTTCAGTCGCCCAATCCCAACCGCTGAAGGTGACGATTGTCTTAACCCCACCGAGAAAGATTTCGCGAATAAATTCGATCAGAAACAGGATCAAGCCCGAAGCCGAACGGGTGAACTGGTTCATCAGCGGTTTTTCTTCATAATCCTCGATATCCGGGTCCCAGACGTCGATCAACCACCAGTCGAACATGATGTAGTCGACCGAACTGGTAATAATCTGCGGCAGCTTCTGGATCAACGGTGGTAAACGCCAGAACCAGTTACCTTCGGACGGCGTGATGATGACGCACAGCAGCACAAAAAAAACTAGCAGTAAAACAAACTGCAGGTGCTTCTTTTGCCGGAGCGCTTCGATCATGGTGCTTTTTCAGCCGCGTCGTCAGAGTGGCCGCCAAACAGGACGTGGATAATATGGGAAGCATGCAAAGCACCAACGATCTCACCTGCCGAGTCGACGACCGGTACCGGTTTGTCGGTATTCAGAATGTCCTCGGCAACGGTCTCAATGATGGCATCTTGTGAAACCCTCAAATCGCTGACCTCCTCGCTGGGATCGAAGGGATCCATGACTGACTTGATTTTGAGCACCTTTTCACGCGGTACTTCCTCGGTGAACTTGCGCACGTACTCGGTGGCCGGGTTGAGCACGATATTCGCCGGCGTATCGAGTTGCTCGATGATGCCATCCTTCATGATGGCAATGCGATCAGCCAGGCGCAGCGCTTCGTCGAAGTCATGGGTGACGAATAAAATGGTTTTGCCGAGCACATCCTGCAGGCGCAGAAATTCGTCCTGCATCTCCTTGCGGATCAGCGGATCGAGCGCGGAAAAGGGTTCGTCGAGAAACCAGATATCGGGTTCGATCGCAAGCGAGCGGGCGATGCCGACACGTTGCTGCTGGCCGCCCGAAAGCTGCCGCGGAAAGTAGTTTTCGCGCCCGGTGAGACTGACGAGATCGACCATTTCCTTGGCCCGCTGCATGCTGTCCTTGGTGCTGACTCCCTTGACCTGCAACGGAAAGGCGATATTTTCGAGTACGGTTTTGTGCGGCAGCAGGGCGAAACTCTGAAACACCATGCCCATCTTGTTGCGGCGCAGCTCGATCAATTGCTTGTCATTCATCGCCAGGATATCTTCGCCCTCGATGTAAATTTTCCCGGCAGTGGCCTCGTTCAGCCTGGAAATGCAGCGCATCAGCGTCGACTTGCCGGAGCCCGACAAGCCCATAATGATCAGCAATTCACCCTCATACACCTCGAACGAGGCATTGTTGACCCCGACGATGCACCCGGCTTCCTGGAACTTGGCGGCGTCGACGACGCCTTTGGCCTGTTCCAGCATGCTGTGCGCATTGTCGCCAAATATCATGTAGACCGAATCGCAACGGATGACCGGTTCGTCTGAAGACGAAGTTTCAGCTTGAGTAGACATGGTTATATTTTTGATTCTCCCCCGGATCGTAAAACTACCACATTTGCGCGGGCAGGAAATACTACCGTTTAGAAAAAGAATCCCCCGAGCCAGATGTTCTGCGCTGGGGGGGTTCTTTATTACTTCACGTTTTGGATCCAGCCAACGGCTTACATGCCGGTTTTGGTCCAGCCTTCCCAGACGTCTTTGTTGTCGGCCAGCCACTTCTTCGCGGCATCTTTGTGGTCCATCTTGTCGACGTCGACCAGTGCAGCCATTTGACCGATTTGCGGAGTCGTGAACGACAGCTGCGAAAAGATCGTGTAAGCATGCGGATGAGTTTTCGGCATCTTGTAGTTCGCCGCTTTCTTCAACCAGCCCTTGGGTGATCCGCACTTACCATCACCACCGTCGGCCTTGCGGCAACCAGGAGTATACGGCGGGAACTCGATGAAAGTGAAACCTTCCGCATCTGTGAAGTTCGGCGTCCAGTTGAAGATGACCGTGCCACGGCCTTCTTTCTTGGCGGACGCGAGTTCGGTCCACAGCGCGTCGGCGCCGCCGGCGAACTTGACCGTCCACTTGTCGTCGAGACCTAGCGCTTTGATGCGCTCCGGCATCAGGTCGCCGTGCCAGCTTTGCGGGCCTTCCAGCCAGCGGCCCTTGCCACCTGAATCAGCCGTGGTAAAGTTATCGCTACATTTAGCGAGCGCTTCCCAATTGGGCAAGCCGGGGCACAGGCCCTTTTCGATAACCCAGGTCGGAACGCCCATTTCCTCGAGCGTGGTCGCTTGGTGGGTACCGGCGTCGATCACACCGCCCTTGGCCATCGCGTTGTAGAAGGACTTGCCGAAAGTGGACTGCCAGACTTCGTGCGAAATGGTGACATCGCCGTTGCGGATCGACTCGTATACGGCCTGCGAATCAGCGGGCACGTACTCGACGTTATCGCCAATGCTTTCGAAAATGCCGCCGATGACGTAGGCCATGACGATCTGGCTCGACCAGTTATGGATCGGGATGACGATCGGCTTGGTACTATCCTTGGCCTGGACGACGTTGGATAATCCAATCGAGGCACCAAGCAGCAGCAACACGGCTAATTTGGTAAGAAATTTCATTTACAGACTCTCCTCTCTAGTTATATGTATAGGAATTATGGGGAAGGCTAATGCTACATGAATTTATTATTTTGTAAAGTACCAAATATGGACCAAATTAGTCAATTTGGTTTATGATTAAAAATTAAAAATATTTAAATATAACAATAGCTTATATACTACATGGAAATATAGTTTAGATCATTCGGTAAGGCGCGATCCGATAAGATCGCCGGTTTCCATCCTTATTTTATACCAAAATAGTACCATTATAATGAGACTCGAGGTATCGTTATTAAACATTTCTTTCGGGTACTTCGATGCGTTTTCCGCGCGGTATTTCGGCCTCCTTGTCGTACAGCGGTAAACTGGCAAGACGGCCCGAATGCATCTCGCCGTCGATGCACCTGATCGTTACCGGGTCACCGTCACGGAAGCCTGATTGATCCATCAACGCGATGCCGATGCCTTGTTCCAGGTAGGGTGAAATCGCGCCGGCAGTAATCTTGCCGACGGGCTCGCTGTGGATACTGACCTCACCGCCAATATGCGGTTCCGCTTCGCATTTCAGGCCGGTCAGTCGATTGTCCCTGGGCGCGGCAAGCAGTGCCTGCTTGCCGATAAAGTCACCCTTGTTCGCATCAACGAAGCGTCCGAGGCCGACATCGTAGGGCGTGGTCGTATGGTCGAAATCGGAGCCGGCATTGAGGATGCCGGCTTCGATCCTGCGAATGTGCATCGAATCCAGCCCGAACAATTCCATACCGAAAGGCTCCCCGGCGGCCTTGAGGTGGCTCCACAGGGCATCTGCGTCGTGATGTGGCTCGGTGTAATACTCCCAGCCCAGTTCGTTGGTGTAGCCAGTGCGCGTAATAACAACCTGCTGCCCGCCGAGACTGACGCGGGCTAGCCCGAAGTAGCCAAAAGGTTCGGGCATGCCATCGTCACTAGCGGCCTCGAGGATTTTAAGCGAGTTCGGGCCCTGCACCTGGGAGACGAATACCCGCGGATCACTGATCTCGACATCCATGCCCGCGGCATGCGCGCGTGCCCAGCTGTAAAAATCACCATCGGCCTGCGCGTACCAGAACAGGCCGGATTCGAGCCGCAGCAGGATTCCGTCAATCAGCAGACCGCCATCCTCGTAACAGGCGAGTCCGTAAGCGCAGCGCCCCGGTTTTACCCTGGTGATGTCCTTGGTGAAAAGTTTGTCCAGCAGGCGCTCGGCTTCGGGTCCCCTGAATTGCAGTGGAAATTCACCGGTATGCAGTACCGCGGCCTGTTGGCGCAACCGCCAGTATCCGTCGACAATATCGAGCTTGTCGAAACAGCAGGCCATCTGGCGCCGGTTGTAAACGCAGTAATGGGGTCCAAACGGGCGCTCGATCATGTGATAAGGATGCCGCGACAGGGAAAAGTCCCAGCCCGCACCGGGTAAGGTGGAAACGAGATCTCTGGTTTTGCCGTCACTGGAACTCATGGACTAGTCTGCTGCATGGTTGTCGTTGCCGTTGAAATCAAGTGCTGGCCCCGAAGTTGATGAATCGGTATTACTGGTAATCCTGGTAAGATTTTTCTTCGACAATGGTCGAGTTCAGGTGCAGGTTGACCCGTTTCTTGGCATCGGCGCGTTTGTCGTTGGTGACATAAACCGCTCGCGCCAGCTCAATGAAGCGCTCGCCGAAACGTCGGTTGCGTTCCTCGGCACGGATATCGTCCTCGATTTCCCAGAGCGTCTCGTTAATCGACTTGAGTTCGGCGCTGAGCGCCGTGATGACATCATCGGACTCGACCGACTCGTCCCATACCTTGCTCAGCAGTTCGAGTTCAGTTTTGACGTTCGCAACCTTGGCAGGGTCGGTGATGCGTTCCACCTTGATCTGCAGGATCGTGATCTTGTCCAGTAACTCGCCGGGAGAGATCGGAATCAGGATTTCGTTCATGCTATATAAAGACAGGTTTTCGAGGTCGGCAATACTAACCGCGTTAACGGGCTAGCTCAACCGGAAACGCGCGATCAGTATTGGCAATAGCATCAGGTTTGCGATTAACGCGGTAATCATGGCAAGACCGCAGAGCACGCCAAAATAAATCGTCGGGATGAAGTTTGACAGCGCCAGGATCGAAAATCCCAACACCACCGTCACCGAGGTGTAGTACATGGCCCGGGCGATACTGTTATGACAGCGTGCAATCGCCGCCCAGTAATTCCGGTCTTGCAAAAACTCGCCGCGAAAGCGATGGATATAGTGAATCGAGTCGTCAACGCCGATTCCGATATTAATCGCCGCGATGGTGATCGTCATGATATCGAGCGGGATACCGATCCATCCCATCAGGCCCAGTATTAATCCCGCGGAAATGATATTCGGCACCAGCGCCGCGAACGACAGGCGGACTGCCCTGAAGAGGACGATAAACATCACCAGTATCGCGCAAAAAACCGCGCCCAGCGTCAGGATCTGCGATCGAAAAAGACTTTGCAGCAGGTTGTTATACAGCACCGCAATACCCGACACCGTGACCTGCTCTGGAGCGAGCTCGAAGTCTCCGGTCAGGTCATTGTAAATCTGCTCGATCAGTTCCTGGCGTCGTAACGTTTTGCTCGACTCGTACAGGCGTATGCTGAATCTCAGCTGGTTGCCATCAGGCGACAAGTAGGGTGAGATCAGTGCTTTTTTAACGTCTTCCGGAAGGCGCTTGTAAACCACCGCGAGCTTGAAGTCGTTATAGGGTCTGCCATTGTTGAGCGATTCCAGTAGTTTCATCCCGGTATGGACCGAGAGTACCTTGCCGGTTTCGGGGAGCTTGTCGAGGTAGTCGTGTATTTTGGCAACTTCTCGCAAGCCGTCACGATTAAACCAGTAGCTACTGGACGTAATGTCTCCGTCGCCAAATAACTCATCCACGGCAAGCACTTCGTCCGCCGGCGCATCGATGACGACGTCCATCGGGGTGGTGCCGCCGAGTTTGGTGTCGATCAGGGTCATGCCCTGGTAAATCTCGGTACTTTCCTTGTAGTAATCGATGAATCGATTCTCGACCGAAAGCCGGGGTATACCGGTCAGCGCGATCAACGTGAGTAGCACGAATATCAGCAATGTTGCACGGGTACGATGCTGGATGAAATTCGCGATCGACGCGGTGACGGTGCCGGTCAGGTCTTTTTTGATACGCGTTTCCAGTCGCGGCAACAGCATAAGCGCGGCTGGAAACAGCGTGAACGCGAGCACAAAGGATACCGAGATGCCAATGACCATCATCCAGCCGAAGTCGATAACCGGTCGAATCCCGCTAACCAGTAAGGAACCGAAGGCAACCATGGTGGTTACGGCGGTGTAAAAGCTCGGGCTGAACTTGCTTTGCACGGTTTCGCTGACCAGCTCGTACTGGCTGGCCCCGGGTTTAATTGTCACGAGCTCGCGGTAACGTACGACCAGATGGATAATCAGCGATAGCGTGATGATCAGCAACAGCGAAATAAAATTCGATGACACCACCGTCACTGGCCATTGTGCCCAGCCCAGGTAGCCCATCATGGTCATGGCGCTGGTTAGACACACCGCCAGCGGCAGTACCACCCAGCGAACATGTTTAAACGACAGTGCAAGGATAATGACGATGAAAAGGATAACCCCGACCCCGAAAACCTTCAGATCACTGCGGATAAACTCGATCGAATCCGACGTGATCATCGGTACCCCACCTAGAAAGACTGTTGCCTTGGCGCGATAAGCATCCAGGATGTCACGTACCTGGACGATGGTTTGATCCAGTTTAATTTTATGCGCCTGGTTCTCGATCTTTATCTGCGCCGTTAGCTGTTTGACACGCTCTGTCGCGTCCGGCATTACCCCCACCTTTTCGTAGAGCTTGTCACGGTTGTTGATCAGGTCGAGCAGGTGCTGGTTAGTCACCAGGTTGACCTGCATCGCAGTGGTATCGCCCTCGCTATTGACCAGCAGGTTTTCGTACAGGGGGCTTTGCCTCAATTCCTGTTCAGCTAGCTGGATATTGACGTCTTCGCTTTCGAGGGTGCGCACTTTGCGGGAGATCTCTGCGAGCGTCATTGGCGGGCTGTCCACCAGCGGCACGTCGAGCATGCTGATGACCGAATCGACCTGCTCAAGCTGGATCAATAGATCCCTCAGGCGGGTAATGTCGGCGATCACTTCCTGGCTGAAAAGCGGCTGCTCCGGGCTATAGGTGACAATCAGAAAATCATCCGATCCGTACTGCTCACGGATGCCGCGATAGGATTTGAGGCTGGCATCATTCTCAAGCACCAGCGAATCAGCCGAGGCATCGAGTTCGAAGTCGGGGATATACAACAGGAAAAACGCGACCACGCTGATAATAACTATCAGCGTTGCCAACGGTTGTTTCAGAACCAGGCGGTTATAAACCGCTATAAATTGGTGCAGCATGGACTGGTTTCCTTACTTGGCAGCCTTGTACGCGTTTTCACTAAATCGACGATAGCCCCATTGATACTGCTCCAGGGAAGGGCGCACCAGCTGTTCAATTTGATCATTCATGTACTGGGCGCTGCTGACTTCGTCGGCGGCGAGACTTGTATGATCAAGTGACTGGATACGCAAACTAAAATTACCCGGTGGCGAGCTGCGTTGCATACTGGCCAGGAACACGTCGCATTCCACCTTGCTACAAAGGTTATGGACCAGGGTTGTCGTTGGTGCATTCACGCCGAAAAACTCTGCGTCAATTCGGGCCTTGTTGCGGGCGGGCCTTTGATCGGGCAGGATCATGAGACTGTTACCTTCGCGCAAACCGATGAGCAACTTGCGCAATCCGTGTTTCTTGGTCGGAACCGGGATTCCACCGCTACGCGCGCGCGCCGTCTTGACGAACTGGTCCACCGATTTATTCTTTCGCCGTTTGTACATGATCATTGCATCGCAGTGATTCCCGAGCCAGATGACCAGGGTTTCCCAGCTGCCGAGATGGGGTGCCAGAATAATTCTGCCCCGGGTGGAATGCTCAAACTCGTCGCAGGTATCGACCGACGATACCTGCGCTAAAATTTTTTCGGTCGGCCAGCACCAGACCGCGGCGAGTTCGGTCATCGCGTAACAGGTTTGCTGAATCGATTCCCGATAGAGGTGCCGTTGTTCGGCTTCCCCGAGATCGGCAAAACAAAGCGCGATATTTTCCCGTACCTGGCGCGAAAGCTGGTTCGAAGTATTGCGCAGAACGAAAGCGATCCAATCGGCAACTCGATACTGGAAGCGCAGCGAGAAATTCGACAGGAACTCGAAACAGTATTGGATGAATGGCTTGCTCAAGTTATTGGGATTGCTCGATCTTGGCCCAGCTATCGCGCAGCGTCATGGTGCGATTGAAGACCGGTTTTTCGTTCGTGGAGTCATAGTCGCTGATGAAATAGCCCAATCGCTCGAACTGGTAGGCAATCGGATTGTCGGTCAGTTCGATGGCCGGTTCGAATTTGGCATTGTCCATGACGATATCGGAGTCAGGATTAAGGGCCTGGTGAAAATCTGCAGCCGCCCCGGGATTTGGCGAGGTAAACAGACGATCGTAGAGATGGACCTGCGCGTTCACCGCGTGCCGGGCGCTGACCCAGTGAATGGTGCCCCTGACCTTGCGTCCATCGGGGCTACTGCCGCCACGACTTTCCGGGTCGTAGGTACAGACCAGTGATTCGATTTCACCCGCCTTGTTTTTAATCACTTCCTTGCAGGTGATGTAATAGGCAAATCGCAGCCGCACTTCGCGCCCCGGGCTCAGGCGAAAGAATTTTTTCGGTGCATCTTCCATGAAGTCGTCACGCTCGATGTAGATTTCCCTTGCGAAAGGAACTTCGCGACTGCCGAAGTCCGGATTCTGCGGATGGTTCGCCCCGTTGAACCATTCCTCCTGGTCGTCGGGATAATTCTCGATGACCACCTTGAGCGGGTTGATAACCGCCATGCGCCGGGTTGCGCGCGTGTTCAAGTCGTCGCGTAGCGCGGTTTCGAGTACCGCCATTTCGATGGTGCTGTCCTTTTTGGTAATCCCGATCATGTCGCAAAAGTTGATGATGGATTGAGGCGTGAAGCCGCGCCGTCGCATACCCGATATGGTCAGCATGCGCGGATCGTCCCAGCCGCTGACGTGGCCCTCGTTGACCAGCATGTTGAGCTTGCGCTTGCTGGTGAGCGAGTACTCGAGCTGCAGTCGTGCGAACTCGATCTGTACCGGGCGTGACGGGGTTTCGAGGTTGTCGAGAATCCAGTCGTAAAGCGGACGGTGGTCTTCAAATTCGAGCGTGCACAGGGAATGGGTCACGCCCTCGATCGCATCCGATAAACCGTGGGTGAAATCGTAAAGCGGGTAAATACACCATATGTCGCCCGTGTTGTGATGGGTCGCGTGGAGGATGCGGTACAGCACCGGGTCGCGCATATTGATATTTGGCGAGGCCATGTCGATCCTGGCACGCAACACGTGTTCGCCGTCATCGTACCTGTCGTTTTTCATGTCCTCGAACAACGTCAGATTTTCCTCCACGCTGCGCTCGCGATAGGGGCTGTCGGCGCCGGGCTCGGTCAACGTACCGCGGTTGGCGCGAATCTCTTCGGCGCTCTGGCTGTCGACGTAGGCCTTGCCCTGCTTGATCAGGTCGATCGCCCAGGCGTACAGCTGATCAAAATAATCCGACGCAAACGGGTTACTGTGCCATTCGAAACCGAGCCACTCGACGTCGCGACGAATAGAATCGATATATTCCTGTTCTTCCTTTTCCGGGTTGGTGTCGTCGAAGCGCAGGTTACAGTAACCACCGTAATCGCGCGCGATACCGAAATTAAGGCAAATCGACTTGGCATGTCCGATATGCAGGTAACCGTTGGGTTCCGGAGGAAACCGTGTGATCACCCGGGATACTTTTTTCGAGGCCAGGTCGGCGTCGATAATATCGCGGATAAAATTTGAGCTTATGCCAGTGTCAGCGCTCGGATCGGGCATTGGATGGGTCTGTGTCGAAGTCGGGTCGCGGGATTCTAACCGATCCAGCCCCAAAGCTGAATCGATTTAAGGCTACCCCTGGGCCGCAGAAAACCGGCGTCTCGGCCGGGTCGTCGACGGGTCCTTTGACAACGCCCGAAACCCGGGCTCGAATCAGGTGGAGATGAGATACAATATCGGCTGTACTTATTTTGGGGGATAAGCCATGCCACGTTTCAATCGACTTTTAATTACCGGTGCCGCGGGCAATCTCGGCCGCGAGCTGCGGCGCGGCCTGGCACCACTGGCGGAAACACTGCGAATTACCGACCGCGACGATATGACACCGGTGGCAGGAAACGAAGAGGCGATGACCTGCGAACTGGGGGATTTTGATGCCGTAATGCAGGTCGTGGAAGGGTGCGACGCGATAGTTCACTTTGGCGCGGCACCGGTCGAGAGACCCTGGGCCGAAATCCTCGAGAGTTCCATCAAGGGCGGGTACAACGTCTACGAGGCGGCGCGACGTCACGGAATCAAGCGTATCGTTTATGCCAGTTCGATCCACGCGGTTGGTTATGAACGCCGCGAGGTCGGCGCGGATACCGATACCCCGCATAATCCCGACACGTTGTACGGGGTTTCGAAGTGTTTCGTCGAAGATCTTGCGAAACTCTACTTCAACAAGTTTGGCATCGAATCGGCCTGCCTGCGGATAAACTCCTGCTTCCCCAAACCTGCCGACCGGCGGCACCTGGCTACCTGGCTCAGTTTTGACGATTTGAATCAACTGGTGGAACGTTGCCTGGTGTCAGAACGTATTGGTCATACCGTCGTCTACGGTATATCCGATAACCGGGAGGTTTTCTTTTCCAACCACAAGGTAGCGCACCTCGGTTACCGGCCCAAAGACAGTGCCGAGGATTATCGTGCCGAGGTTGAAGCAAAAGTGGGAGTTGGCGATCCGTTTGATCCCGCGATCGAATATGTCGGTGGTTTCCTGTGTGCTTACGGGCACCCCGATGAAGAGGAGCGTATCGAGCTCTAGTTAAGGTAATCTGAACCGGGCAGAGGGCGCCGGTTATTCCCACTTGGTGAGAAAATCGACAGCATCGGGAAGTTCACGTGCCGGGATCTCGAGCGTGGGTGTGCCAAGGTAGACGAACCCGATGATACGCTCGTTTTCAGCGAGGCCGAGTTCATCACAGACAAAGGGATCGTAGGCGTTCGCTCCCGTTAACCAGATAGAGCCGAAGCCAAGTGCTTTACTCGCGAGTAAGATGTTGTGGGCGGCCGCGCCGGCACTGAGCATTTGTTCGATTTCGGGAACCTTCGGGCTGTCGACCAGGCTCGCAACCACGACCACGATCAGGGGCGAGCGCAAGGGTTTGTCCTGCTGTTTTTGCAGGTAAGCGGCATCGACATCGGGTTCGCGCTGCTGCACCGCGCGACCAAAGAGGTCCGATAATTTATAACGGGCTTCGCCGCGAATGGTGATAAACCGGTAGGGACGCAGGCGACCGTGATCCGGTGCAGTCAGGGCGACTTCGAGAATTTGTCGCAGCTGCGCGTCGTCGGGCGCAGGTTCGGCCAGGGCTGCTGCCGGGGTCGAGCTGCGGTTTAAATGTGCGATCGTTTCGTTCATCGATCCAGCTAATTAGATTTGGCGTCAAAGCCGCCAATGATACACTTCGGCCACGCATGATTAACAGTTATTCCAGATGATTCGTTACCAGATTACCAGTCATAAACCGGTCAGCCATTACTTCGACGTATCGATTCAAATCGATGCGCCCGATTCGAAGGGTCAGCATTTGCGCCTGCCAAACTGGATTCCGGGTAGTTACATGATTCGAGATTTTGCGCGCAATCTGCTCGACCTGCGTGCGTTCGCAAAAGACAGTGAGCTCGCGATCGAACAAATCGACAAATCCAACTGGCGTGTGGCTGCCGCGCAGGGAGCCGTGACGATCGAGTACAAGGTATACGCGAAAGACCTGTCGGTGCGAGCGGCGCACCTCGATCACAGCCATGGCTACTACAATGGCAGCAGCGTGTTTTTCGAGGTTGTAGGCCAGGGCGATCGGCCCTGCGAGGTATTAATCGAAAAGCCGGGCGCAGATTATTGTGAAGCATGGCAACTTGCGACCTCGCTCAAACGCAAGCAGGCGAAGCCTTTCGGATTCGGATTATACGAAGCGCTGGATTACGACGACCTGATCGACCACCCGGTCGAGATGGGTACCTTCAGGCGTGTTTCCTTCGATGCCTGCGGAGTGCCGCACGATATTATTCTGAGCGGTCGCTTCGAATGTGACGAGGCACGCCTCGCGGCCGATTTGAAAACCATCTGCGAACACCATATCCGCTTTTTCGGCGAGCCGGCGCCGATGGATTACTACCAGTTCCAGGTGATGGTTGTCGGGGAGGGCTATGGCGGGCTCGAACATCGCGCCAGCACCAGCCTGGTCGCGAGCCGCAACAGCCTGCCAAAGCCCGGGCAAAAGAAAGTAGATGACGATTACCGCGATTTTCTCGGGCTGTGCAGTCACGAGTATTTCCACACCTGGAACGTCAAGCGGATCAAGCCGGCAGTATATCAACCCTACGCTTTACAGGCCGAGGTTTACACCGATTTGCTATGGGCCTTCGAGGGAATCACGTCGTATTACGACGACCTTGCACTGCTGCGTTGCGGCCTGATAGAAGCAGAAAGCTACCTCGAACTGCTCGCGCAGACCATGACCCGGGTGCAGCGTGGACCCGGTCGCTTGCGTCAGTCAGCGGCAGAATCAAGTTTCAACGCCTGGACCAAATTTTATAAACAGGATGAAAACGCGGCCAACGCGATCGTTAGCTACTATGCCAAGGGTTGCCTGATAGCGGCCTGCATCGACCTGAAAATACGCGCGCTGACCGGTTCTCAACAAAGCCTCGATGACGTGATGCGCCGCCTGTGGCAGGAATATTGTGAACAGGGCAGGGGCGTCGAAACCGATAGCATTCAGCAGTGGGTTAGTACTGTTGCCGGGCAGGATCTCGGACCTTTCGTCGACGAACTGATTTACGGTACCGGTGAACTACCCCTGGTCGAACTGCTCGAATCGGTCGGCATTGAAGTGTTGCAGCGGGTTGCGCAAAATTCGCAGGATAAGGGCGGCAAAGATGCGGAGGGTGACTTGCCAGCCGTGGACTTCGGCGCGGTGCTGAAAGATGGCGAGGCCGGGATTTCGATTCAACGTGTTACCGAATCCAGGTCGGCGCAGTGCGCGGGCCTGTCGGCCGGTGACCAGGTCATTGCGATTGATGGTTTGAAGCTGAACCTGGGTCAACTCGAAAAAAAGCTGCTGCGGGCAAGCCCGGGGGATAGGTGGCAGGTGCATGCCTTCCGTCGCGATGAACTGCATCAGTTCGATGTCATCCTGCAGGCGGCAGAGGAAAACACCTTCGTCCTGAAAATGACGGATCAGCAGCAGGATTCGCGGATAGACTGGCTGGCAAGTTAGTGCGTGGCAAACCGATCAATGAGTCCGCGGTCAGGCA
This sequence comes from Gammaproteobacteria bacterium, assembly GCA_029862005.1. NCBI lineage: Bacteria > Pseudomonadati > Pseudomonadota > Gammaproteobacteria > Gammaproteobacteria bacterium. The sequence goes on from JAOTYD010000032.1 coordinate 27,270, forward strand.
GGTTGTCGAACGGCACGGCTTCGACTGGCATTACCGGGATGAAACCGAGTCCACCAACGCCGACGTGCTACGGTACCACGCCGAACACCAGCGTGACGTTGTCGCTTTCAGCGAGGCGCAGAGTGCGGGGCGCGGTCGTCGCGGTCGGCAGTGGATGTCACCTTATGCGCGCAATATTTATTGCACCATCGGCATCAGCAAGCGGATTCCCGCGAGCCACCAGGGATTGCTGAGCATTGTTACCGGCCTGGCCCTGTGCAAGATCCTGCGACAAGACACTGCAGCACCGATTTGCCTGAAGTGGCCGAACGATGTTCTGCACGATGGGCGCAAGCTAGGCGGTATCCTGATCGAGTCGCGACCGCTCGACGAGCACGATTACTTTTTCGCCATTGGCTTCGGACTGAATGTCTACATGGATCACGACGAGCTGGCCAGGATTTCTCAACCCGCCACCAGCCTTGAACAGGTTGCCACAAGCCAGCCGGATCGCTCGGAGCTACTCATAAAGTCGATCGAATCGGTGATTGAATCAATCCGGGTGTTCGAACCCGACGTGGTACAGGATCTGATCACCGAGTTTGCGCGGTTCGATGCTTTCCATGATCGTCCCGTCGAGGTGGTATCGGGCGACAATCGTATTAGCGGCATAAATCGTGGAATCACGGAGGGTGGACAGCTGCAGCTTGAAACCGAACAGGGTATCGAGATCCATTCGGCCGCTGAAATATCCCTCAGGATTGCTACCGAATGATCCTGCTCGATTGTGGTAACAGCAATCTCAAGGCGCAGCTGCGCCAGGACGGGCAACTGCTGGCCAGCTATAACGGTTCCTATAAGCCGGATTGGGTGCGACGTTTGAGTCACTGGATGAAAGACCTGCCGGCAACGCATTGTTACCTGACCTCGGTTCTGGACGTGACCCGACAGGAACTGCTGGAACAGTGCCTGGTAAAGCAGTTTGATAAAGCGGTCACCCGATTCGTATCGGTAGCAGAGGTCTTAGGCGTGAAGAATGCGTACCGGGATCCTGGACGCCTGGGTGCCGATCGATGGATGGCGTTGATTGCTGCGTCAGAAATGGTTAGTGGAAACGCAATCGTGATAGATGCCGGTAGTGCGATCACGCTGGACCTGTTGCGTGGGGACGGTCAACACCTGGGCGGTGCAATTCTGCCCGGTATCCATACTTCGCTGGAAGATTTCAAACGCATATTCAGCCATGTCGATTTTGACGATTCGGCGATTGCCCGAACCGATGAGCCCGGCTGTTCAACCGAGGAGGCGATTCATATAAACTATGCGCACAGTCCAATCGAATTTTTACCCAGGCTTGTGAACCGCTGGATCAGCCATCTTGATAATGACGCAACCCTGCTGCTTACGGGTGGCGACGCAGCACGGGTGCAGTTCGCACTTGAGCAGCAGAGTCGCATCGTGCCTGACCTCGTGTTTCGCGGAATGAACAGGCTGGCCAGTCAATGAAGGTTTTTTTCGGCCTGCTGCTGATCGTCAATATCGCGTTTGCAGTGTTCCAGTGGTTACTGCCTTACGAGCAACTATTTGTCGAAAAGAAAAAAATCCCGGCGGCTGTCGAGTTGCAACTGCTGAGCGAGGCGAATATCGAAATTGTCAGTGAATCCAGGCGGGTGGCCGAGGCTGAGGCTGAGGCCGAAACCACAGCCACAGCCTCAGCCACGACCAGGGGCAAGGCCAAATCGATGGCCGAAGTCGAAAAACCAGTTCATATAAGGTCGAAAGTTCTCGTGGTCGAGGATACCAGCGACAAGCGGATCTGCTATACCATCGGACCGTTCAAGGACAAGGAACGCGCGACCGAAATTAATGGACGCTACAGCAGCAAACGTGCCGACACGTCACTGAAGTCCAGCCTGCAAAGAGATTACCAGGGTGTCATGGTTTATATAGACGGCCATAAAACCCGCGAGGAGGCTGTCAGAACCGCCAACAGGCTTGCCGCGAAAGGGATCCGGGACCACATCATTGTGAATAACCCGGATAGTCCTAACCTTCTTTCGCTGGGTGTGTTCGGACTCAAGAAAAATGCCGACAAGCTCAGGGATAGAGTTGTAAAACTGGGTTTCAGGGCTAAATCCGAAGCGCGTTACCGCGAGCGCACTATTTTCTGGCTTTATGCCGAGCAGTCGAGCGAGAGCGAATACCTGCAGTTACTCGACGATGCCGATTTCGATACCGGTATCAGCCAGACACCGACCGAGTGCTTGCCAACCTAGGGTAAACGCAATAAAATTCGCGCCCTTGGACAGGTCAGCATAAGGCCTGACAACGGCCGCATTGGCCATTATATGAAATGAAATTGCCGGCGTAGCTCAGTTGGTAGAGCAACTGACTTGTAATCAGTAGGTCCGGGGTTCGACTCCTCGTGCCGGCACCATTTTTCTCAGTTCAATCAATTGCTTAAACCCTTCCTCGATACAATCAGTTTCGAGGTTTTATGAAATTATGAAAATTTTATGAAAAAAATCCGCTAAGTTATTAATTTAAACCTGCACTAAAGGTGGCGGATTTGAGCTGTCGAAATAATCCCGGTGCAATGTGATGGTGGCCGAGTTATTTCTAAAAAGCGGACGCTCGAGATTCGATTGCCAGCGGCAGAAACCGACCCACAACAGACGCTCAATGTGAGCCTGGCGAGTGGAAAAGACCTTTTGCATGCGCTTGTTAGAGTGCTTTAGTGATGTTCGCATGAGTCACCGCGTCTGATACTTTTGATTATTTCCCCGGGAAGGAGCCAATTGTCCTTGAGCGATACCTGAACGATTCACCGATCAGGAAACGCCTGTTGGTGCCGCCGCTGCCGCTGGTTATACTGTCGTAACGATAATTCTGGTAGTCGCCGATGTCGGGAAAGGTCACCGTCTGGCTCGAGGAAATGGGTCTCGACCAATATCTGTTGATTTGTACGCCCGATTGACCCAGTTAAGCACTAATTTGCATTGAATAATTGATCCAGGCAAAGACTTAGAATTCGATTCGAGATCAGATGCTTGGCTTATGCTGAGTGGGTCAATACCAATTACAACTGATGGATCAATATTGGACGCAAATAAACACAGACAAAAAACGGTGTTCATCGCTGGGTTGGCAAAATATGCGCACAGGCACTATTTTGCATATCAGGAGATCCACACATGCTAAAAGTCGGCAAATACATGACTTGCTGCTGTGTTTCATGTGATTACTAGTTGACCAATATCTGATTCACTGTATGGGTTACAAGAGAAAATTAAAAACACTTGAGCAACACCTTGATACGCTTGAGGATCTGGTAGAAGAGAAGTTCCTGCCACCAGTTGGCCCCAAGATAAGTTTTGCGATTGGTGATATACAGGGCTGTTTTGATGAACTCAGAATACTACTGGATAAAATTGAATTCGATCCCGACAAGCATAATTTATGGTTTGCCGGCGATCTGGTTAATAGAGGACCCAATTCACTTCAAGTTTTACGTTTTGTGAAGGCGCTGGGTGATAGCTCGATTACGGTATTGGGTAATCATGACTTACAGCTATTGGCCTCGGCCGAAGGTTTTTTACAACCGCGGCAAAGAGATACCATTTCCGGAATGCTGGAAGCGCCGGATATTGGCGAGTTACTAGAATGGCTCAGGTTCCGGCCCCTGATGCATTACGATGCATCCCTGAATTACATGATGGCTCATGCCGGTATTTATCCTAAATGGGACCTTGAACAGGCACAAGCCTGTGCGCGCGAACTGGAAACGGCGTTGCAGGGCGAGCACTATCGAGATTTTCTTGCACAGATGTCGAGCTGGAATAAACCCAGAAAATGGAACCCCGGCTTGCAGGGCATGGAGCGACTGAGTTTCATCAGCAACTGTTTTACGGAAATGCGTTATTGTGATAGCAAGGGTAGAATTCGTTTAAATGTGGGGAGCAAAGAGGCGCAAAAAAGAGGCTTTGTGCCCTGGTATGAAGTACCCAAACGAGCGTTAAAGAAAACCCCCATAATTTTCGGGCACTGGGCGTCTTTATCTTCTCGCAAGGTTAAGTCCAAGCATGTGTTTTCTTTGGATAATGGTTGTGTCTACGGGGGTAAGTTGACTGCCATACGTTTGCAGGATAGAAGTTATATTAATGTGCGCTGCCTGGATGCCAAAGCATATAGTTAATGCGACACATCTGGAAAATATAGCATTGCTTCGATTAAGTGATCAATGCCAGCCCAGCAACAAGGGCGTCCGCTTATGGCCGAAGATTGCCTCCTGCCTGGGCTTTGTGAGGGTCTGCTTACGAGAAAATGGACGCAAAAACACGTTGAGCCAGCGACGGTAAACGAACTAAAAAACCTTCATCCGAAAGCAAATTTGATGTGTATCAGTATGAGATAGCGACTCCCATGATCACATAGTACTCGATGCGGATTTTACAAATACTGAATCTACTTTTGTTAATTGTTCCTCTTTCCGGCTGTTGGACTTTAGGCGTAAGCAAAGATGCAGCTCCTGGGCAGATTGGTGACACTGATTTATTGGATTCTTTAATTGGGCAGAAACGGGAGAATGTCATAAGAGAGTTAGGGCTGCCTGGCGAATTACTATCGGATGGCGACAAGCAATTCATGATGTATTCGGCCCGGGGTACGGGAACTGATATGTTAATGATTGTTTGGATTCCAATTCCAGTAGCAACAGCATCGTCCGATATTTTACACTGCCTTAGGATCGAGCTTGATTCTGATAATCTAGTTAAAGACCATCGAATTAAATCCAAGGCGGTGGATATGTTGGTTCTCTTTAATGATGTCGAGTTAAATTCAAATTGCCGAGAGGTATTTTGGAGCAAGAGGGAGTTAAAAAAACTAGAAATAACGAGGGACCGCACGCCAGAGTGGTTGGAAGTTGTACGACAAGAGAAAGAGATTGAGAAACAACGGCAAGAGCAAGAACGTCGACAACAAGAGGAGGAACATCGACAACAAATGGAGGAATTTCTTCGGCAAGCTAAAAAAGGAAACGCCGATGCACAGTTAGCTCTATTTAGAGAGCTTCATAAGATACAACCTGAGGTGGGGCTTACATGGCTTTGCAGATCTGCCGACTCAGGAAACCAGCAAGCAAGGGTTATTTTAGCCAATTTATTAGCATATGGTAGACATGCTTGGATTAAGCAGGACATCGTCGAGCGTAACTATATACTAGCCTACGTATGGCATGGACTATCTGAGCAATATGATCACGAGGATTTGCAATTCTTCGCTGACCGATACCTCACTTCGGAGGAGAAATTACATGCAGAAAAAATGCTAAAAGAATGGCAACCAGGCAATTGCGAGAGGCAGCTGGGATTAGAGGGGGATCAGCTGAGAAACATAAATTGAACGTCCGTTATTGGCCGAAGATTGCCGCCTACCAGGGCTTGACGAGGGTCCGCTTACGAGAAAGCTGTCGCTCAAAATCAATGCATCAGCGGCGATTTACAGCCCAAAGCGAATGCTCATTTGGTTAAGAATTCTTACGATACTCGGATAAAAAACTTCGCGAAGTTCAGTCAGTTTTCCGCAAATAGGTATACTGTTCCGAAGTTACGGTACAAAGACAGGCTGCGTCCATTTTTTTTCAAACCTATCTGGGATTTGCATCATGACCAAACAACAGAAAACCACGATGCTCGATGAAAAGCTCCATAAAGTGACTGATCCGCTCGGTAACCTGATGGTCGACTTGTTTCACTACGTCGCACTGTTCGCGATCGGTGGCACTATCGTCTGGTCGGCAGTGGCCGCGTTCGCCCTCATGGTCGAACAGGGGAGCGCTTCGATCCAGGATATCCTGTTGCTATTCATATACCTTGAGCTTGGTGCCATGGTAGGCATTTATTTCAAGACCAACCATATGCCGACCCGGTTCCTGATTTACGTAGGCATCACGGTATTGACACGCATGCTGATCGGCGACATAGAGTCGCACCACGAGCCCGGCATTGGCATCGTTTATATCACCGGTTCGATCCTGCTGCTCGCGGCCGCCAACCTAGTCGTTCGATTCGGCTCACACCGCTACCCGTCGTCGATTCCGGGATTAGAGCAATCAGCCAAAGAAACGTGAATTGGATCTACCAACTTTTTGAAATAAAGTTTGGAAAGTAAAAAGTCCGATACCCTTGAATCCATATTGCGCCGTCAATTTCTGGTATCAATCGCTTATCGTAAAGTCGATTATTTTATGATTGGTAGACACATCTGAGTTGCTGGGACTAACCGAATGACGGCTCTTGACCGAAGGTAGCCACCTACCATGACTCGATGAGCGTCAGCTTACGAGAAAACAGACGCTTAACATTCAAAATTGAGCAGCGGCAAACGAACCAAATAGATCACTCAGGCAAGCCAGCCTTCAGAAGACCATCCTCCATACGGGTCAAGATCTTCGGGTCGCTAAACGATAAACCTTTCATGTATGTCTTGATTGAGAAATCAGGTGCCAATCTTAATATTTCACTAACCGGTTCTTTGGCTTCTTCCAGTCTCCCAAGCTCGCCATAAATGGAGGCTAGATTGGTATGCGCAGAAAGGTATTCCGATTCCCGCGCAATAGACTGTTTGAAGGCGCTAATAGCTGAATCAAGCTGACCCAACAGGTAATACGAAAGACCCAAACCGCGAAGAAATCCGGGTCGATACATCGGGCAGGCCCGCATTGCGCGTTTCTTAAGTTCCAGTGCCCGTTGCGGATTCCCGGTTTTGTTCAAAACCATGCTTACTTCACCAAGATTTTGGGCATTATTGGGAGCTAGCGAAATCGCTTTTTCAGCCATTTCCTTGGCTTGGTCAAACTCTTTCAGCTCAAGATGATACATTGCCAGCAGACCATAGGCATCGGCACAGGATGGATCTGCGTCAAGTGCCTTTTGTGCACATTCAAGCATCGACGCAAGCGACGTCTCCGGACTACTGGAATCACTCGCGAGGGATGCAACATCTGCATATTGCTGGTAAATCCAGCCAAGCATCACCCAGGCAATCGCATAAGTCGGGTCTAATTCGAGTGCTTTTTCAAGCAACGCTTTCGCCTGCGATTTGACTTCAGGATTGGCGCTATACACGGCTTTGTAAGAACCCAGTCGTACACACTCCCAGGCTTCCACATTGGTAGTGCCACTCGACCAGATTCTTGCCTGCTCGCCCTCATTCAGTTCTACATCCAGTGCGACCACGATCTCACGCATAATCTCGTCCTGTACCGCAAAGATATCGTTTAGTTCTCGATCGTAGCGTTCCGCCCAAATATGATGGCCGGACAATGCGTCGATAAGCTGAGCGGTTACACGGATACGATTACCGGCTTTTCGGACGCTGCCTTCCAACACATATCGAACGCCCTGCTCGCGACTAATTTGGCGTACATCTACGGCCTTCCCCTTGTAGGTGAAAGTCGAGTTCCTTGCAATAACAAGAAGATTATTGATTTTTGAAAGTGCGGTGATGATGTCTTCTGTGATGCCGTCACTGAAATATTCCTGTTCTGGATCAGCATTCATATTGGTAAAGGGTAAAACAGCGATAGATGGTTTCTGTGGCAGCTCGAACTCTTGAAATTCGGGGGGCACTTCCCGAGGCTGCTCTTGAGGGTGAAGTCTTACCTGGTAGGCTCTTATCGGATCTTTGATATTTTTTACTGACTGCTCGCCCATGAACTCATAAGCAATGGGGAGCTTGTTACCTATGGCTGTGCGAACGGTCTCCGAAATACAAATTCCACCGACGTCAGCCAGACTCTCCAAGCGTGCGGCAACATTCACATCGTTACCGTAAATATCGTCTCGATCTACAATAACTTCACCTAGATTGATGCCGATACGAAACTGAATCTTGCGCTCATCGGGTAAATCCTGGTTTCGATTCGAAAGATCGTTCTGAATCGAGGTTGCGCACTCCAGAGCGTTTGTTACGGTACTGAAGTCTGCCAGAACGGCATCACCTGCATAGTGAACGACCTTTCCCTGGTGATGACCAATCGAATTGCTAGCCAAATCAAGGTATTCACTGAGGCGTCGATGTGTAGTGTCCTCATCCTCACCAGTTAGGCGCGAGTAGTCAGCAACGTCGGCGTAAAGGATTGCAGCAAGCTTGCGAGGCAGTTTGTCTTCCATTTGAAGATCGGCTCTATCAAATGCAGAAGGATCGAACAAATACTAGCGCGAAACCCTGCAGCGGGCTAATAATCTCGCAAATCTGGGGGTCCGCTTCTGGCCGAAGATTGCCGCCCACACCAGTTAATTGAGTGTTTCCTTTGGAGAAAACGGACACTCAGGTTCGTTAGATAGGGGTCGGCTTACGACCCAAAGGAGACGCCTGG
>JAOTYD010000033.1 GCA_029862005.1 Gammaproteobacteria bacterium
CCAGGGATGCCAGGGATGTCGGGAATGCCGGGAATGCCGGGAATGCCAGGAATGGGAATGCCAGGGATGCCAGGGATGTCGGGAATGCCGGGAATGCCAGGAATGGGAATGCCAGGGATGCCAGGGATGTCGGGAATGCCGGGAATGCCAGGAATGCCAGGAATGGGAATGCCACCGATGGGGATGATGCCGCAGATGCCCGGGGGAATGCCGCCGATGGGGATGATGCCGCAGATGCCCGGGGGAATGCCACCGATGGGGATGATGCCGCAGATGCCCGGGGGAATGCCGCCGATGGGCATGATGCCGCAGATGCCCGGGGGAATGCCACCGATGGGGATGATGCCGCAAATGCCAGGTGCGATGCCTGGCCCTCAGGCAATCATGGATCCGGAGCAATACGAAAAATTCTACCAGCAGTGGCAAGAAATGATGTCAAAGATGGGGCAGGCCAATCCCGGTACTGCTGAATCCGGTACTGCTGAGTCCCAGTAAGTTTTAAAGATTAAATGATCATGAAAAAAGTAATCTTGCTACTGCTCGCCACCCTTGTGGTCGCTTGCTACGGTGTTGTGCCAGATAACCGCGAAATCGAAACCATGGTGCGCGATAGCCTGTTGACCGATGGTCTCGATGACCTGTTTATCATGGAAAATTTCGCCAAGACCAACGGATTCAAGCAAAGCGACAATATTTATATCGTCGACGTTGAATACGACCTGGTGTTTCAGAAAAGCTTTACCGACGTGGTGCGGGAGATCCGCAAGGATCCGACAGGACCTCAATACGGAATGTTCGGCTCGAAGTTTATCCTGACCGCAATTCAGTCAAATTTCGGCCAGTTCGAAACCGGTGACCGAATCCATAAAACCGACAAGATCACCCTGCACAAAACTGAACAGGGCTGGCAGATAGCCGAATCGTAGATTAAAAAAGACGACCGGACCGCGAAGCGCGTGTCCGGTCGCTTGCTGCGGGCAGATTTAAATGTGGAGATTATCCTTGGTTTGCGAAGTAGCCTGCATGTAACCCAGCATACCCTGGGCTTCTGCTTCCTGGGCCAGTTTTGCGGCTTCCTTGGCTTTGCCTTCCTTCAACAGCTTTTCCGCTTTCTTGATCATCTTGCCGGTATCGCGCCATTCTCCGCCGACTGAACTGGCCTGCTTCTGGGCTTCCTTGGCCGCGGCGATTGCCGCTTCGGCACTCATGTCGCCGGCGCTTACTGATGCAGTGCTGAATGCCGCGACTGAAGCGATGAGCAGCAGGGTTTTCAATGAATGTTTCATAATATTTCTCCTCTCGTTTGACTGTATTTAATCATGAAATGAATCGTAACCCCAGATGTCGGTATCGAATCCGGCTTCACGAATATGTTCAGCTCGCGCCGAAATATAGCGCTGGAACTCGGGTTCTTCGAGATACGCCTTTTCCAGCACGTAGGCGTAAACTGATTGAAAATGAAAGGTTTTCATGAACGCGCCGATGCGCATGACTTCCTTGCCCTGTTGATCAAAGAAGACCAGGGAAGGGGTGTAGTTAATGCCGAGGTCCCGGGCCCATTGCCTGACGCTGGTCTGCCTGCCATCCGGTGTGGTCACCATTTGTTCAGACGCGACGTTGAACTGCACGTTATTGGCCTTCAACACCAGTCTGCGGGTCGCCTTGTCGGCCAGGATTCGCTCGTGCATGGTCACGCATCCCTCGCAGTCGGGCGATTCAAAGTATACTGCGAGTGGCCTGTCTGAATTCGAGATGGTTTTGGCGAGATCCGTTTGCGCCAGGAAAAAGTCTTCATTGATCAGCTTACCGCTGGTCGCTCCTAGCCGATCGAGGCGATACTGTGAAAAGCTCAGTTTACGCTCTAGTTTTTGCGAGACGTAGTCAAGCGCAGCACGAAAATCAGCCGGCGGGTAATAGCCATTGAGGCGTAATGCAACCTTGCCATTTTCGTCCAGGAATACCAGGGTCGGGGTATATTGGACCTTAAGGGCCGCGGCAAAGGTTTTCTCGGTGAAGTCCTGACCGCCAACGCTGACCACCTCGCGGTCTCCCCACATGTTGAGCGAGATACCATCGAAGTGCTTGATAATGTGGGCCTTGAGCTCGGGGTCGGTAAAGTTTTCTTTAACCAGTAGCGCGCAATAGGGGCAGCCTTCCTGGTGGAAATAAAGCATCACGCGACGGCCCGCGGCTGCGGCTTCTGCGACGTCATCTTCGAATTCGAGGAAGCTTTCTTTAAACCAGTCCGGTTTCTCGGAGGGTATAGCGCCGTAATATTTACCGGGTTTGACTTCACTGCCGAGGCTTGCGTTCCAGGGAAACATCAGCATGAACACCAGCACGAATAATTTATGGTTTAATCGGGGTAACGTTGTTAGCTTGCGGTATATCATTGAAATATTTGAAATTTCTCTTTTCGAGTCAACACCATATCTATGGCATTCGTTGACAGGCGTTATGATTTAGCGCATTAATTCTATCTATTCAAAATTGTAATAAACACTATATGGATAGGCCTCCCGGGAACCATACCCAATGATAGATATAGGCTATCCCGGCCTTTTTTGATTTGCTTGCATTGTTGAAATTATCGCGCGGAGAGACAGGAAAATGAAGCTTTTGGTAACGTTAATTTTCTTCGCCTTCCAGACGATCGTGCATTCTACGGCCTATGCCTGGTCACCCATACAAGAGTTCCGGTCTACCGTGGAATCGATGCAGTATTGCTACTGGACAACGGCCAGCAGTGACGACAGCCAGGCAGGCGAAAATAAAGAACAGGCAGAAGGCGAAGAAGAACCTGACTGTGATTAGGATGGGAGTCATGACTATCCGAATCTTTAATAAAATCCCAGGAGGATCAAGATGAAATCGAAGCTGTTAACAACGATGATGCTGGCTACCAGCCTGATCTGGGTCGGCAGTACAGTTGCCGCCGATAAACCCGTCGGCATTACACCCGAGATGATGAAAGCTTCCGTCAAACACGGTGGTAAGACGGTGACGATCATGCGGGACCAGAACAACAAGGCCAAAGTCAATCCTGCCTTTGCCAAGACTTCGCGTCCTTGCCCGCCGTTTTGCATCCAGCCAATTGTGTTGGCACCAGGCGTGGAAACCCTGGGTGAGCAGGAGATTATCGATTACCTCGTTAGAATGAGTGAAGGTGATAACAGCGTACTGGTTGTTGATTCGCGCACACCTGACTGGGTACAAAAGGGCACTATCCCGGGCGCGGTCAATATACCCTGGACTTCTCTGAATCCAGCGAAAGGGGCCGATCCGATTTCGATTGGCGAAATCCTGGAAGACCGGTTTGGCGCCAAATCGCTTGAAGGCCTGTGGGATTACACTGATGCAAAAACCCTGGTCATGTTTTGCAACGGCATGTGGTGCGGGCAGTCCCCGAACAATATCAAGAATCTGCTCAAGTTCGGCTACCCGGCGCACAAAATCAAGTGGTACCGGGGCGGTATGCAAAACTGGTCAAATCTCGGCTTGAGCACGGCCAAACCGTCAAGCTAACGCGGCCTGTTTAATCTTATACTATATCGATTTGCACCGGGACGCGGAAATCGAATTTTCTTGACTGCCTGCCATGCTAATAAAATTGCTGCCCGTCATGTTGTTGCCCGCGATTATTTTCGTAGGCCCGGCGACTGCTGACTCGGTCGCCATGATCCAGGTTACGGACTTGCGTGATGAAGCACGCTTGGCCAGGGATAATAATCTAGTACTGGTGCTCGAGTTTTCGAGCGAATACTGCGGCTATTGCCGTAAGCTGGAAGACCTTTTCCTGGTGCCGATGCAGCGCAATGCAGAATACGATGCAAAAATTTTGATCCGCTCGGTATCCCTGGACAGTTTTGAAACCCTGGTCGATTTCGATGGGCGTTCGCTAAGTACCGCTGAATTCGCCTCACGCTACGAGGTTTCGCTGACACCAACCCTGCTGTTTCTGAATGCCGAGGGCAAGGAATTAAGCGAAAAACTGGTTGGCATATGGTCCGAAGACTTTTACGGTGGTTTCATCGACGGCCGCATTGACCAGGCGCGGGAGAAGCTCAGGCATGATGAACTTACTAAAGCCGGGATTTAGCCAAAGGCGATATTTTATTGCGCTTCTGACGCTTATGGCCTGCCCTGGTTTCGTGTTGGCAAGCGACGCCGTCGATAAACTGCTGGCTCAATCGGAACCACCGCACGGGATCGTATTTGAAATTGTCGAGGCAGACGAAAATGCGCTCGAGGATTTACTACCCCGGGTGCGGGCCGCAATCGAGAGAGTCCGTGCCCGGTTTCCTGATACTGAATTTGCCGTTGTTTCTCACGGCAGGGAAGAGTTCGCGTTGCAAACGCAATACCAGGGCGAGCACGCCGAAATTCATCAACAGGTGCAGTCGCTGGTGGCCGACGATGTGCCGGTGCACGTCTGTGAAACCCATGCAGGATGGTATGGCGTTAGCGCAGAAGATTTTCCGGATTATGTTAACGTGGCGCCTACCGGCCCCGGCCAGGTCCATCTTTACCAGGAACTAGGGTACGAGCTGATCGTTGTTGATTAGCCAAATCCAAATTTGAGAAATGCCATATTATCTTTTTAAAATAAGTGCCCGCGACAGCCTCGGCCTGGTGAAGGATCTGGAGCTGCTGGAAATTTTTGATAAATTCCGTGCCGCCAAAACCGAGGCCAAGAAACTTCGTGCCGAGCAATCCGAGGATGAATTTATTTTCAAAGTCATGTTTGCCGAAAACCAGTTGTCCGCCGAGGAACAGTTGCTGGAAAAACGCGAAAAACCGGTATTGATGGAACATGAGCGCTAACGCGATGGTAAAGCATCTCATCCTCGTATTGCTGTTTTTTGCAGGACAGGCGCTGGCGTCAGGGCCCGATTTTGCACGCGAATCACGGTTGGCAGACGAAATCGTCGACGTTATTCTGGATGGCGATCCCGTTTGGCTTGTGGCGGGTGAGCGCAAATTTTTAAGTATTTATACCGAGGCCGACGAAATCGGCACCGCCGTCGTGATTCTGCATGGACGCGGGTTCCATCCGGATTGGGCGGACACAATAAATCCGTTGCGCGTGGGTCTCGTCGAACATGGCTATAGTACGCTGTCGTTGCAGATGCCGGTGCTTGAAAAAGACGCCAAGTACTACGATTACGTTCCGATCTTTCACCATGCACATCCCCGAATTGAGGCGGGTATCCGGTATTTACGCGATAGCGGACACCGGAAAATAGTTTTGCTGGCTCACAGCTGCGGTGTGCACATGGCAATGGACTGGATCAGAACCAAAAACGACCGGTCTATCGATGCCTTCATCGGTCTCGGGATGGGTGCGACCGATTACAAGCAACCCATGCATCAGCCTTTTCCGCTCGACTGGATGCACGTACCGATCCTGGATTTATACGGTGCCGATGAATACCCGGCGGTGATCCGGTTGGCACCCGGACGCAAGGCGATGATGGACAAGGCTGGACATGCAAGCTCGCGACAGGTCGTGCTGCCGGGGGCGAATCACTATTTCACCGATCAGGGTGATGCATTGCTAGACGCGGTTGCGGACTGGCTCGATCAACTGGAGTAGGATCGGAGGGCTTCCTCGCGAAACCGGATCCGGAGCGTTTCGCGAAATTTAATGATCGATTATAAATTCAGTTGCCGCTTTTGCCGGGCGACGAGGGTATAGTGTCGAACGCCTGGAAGGTCACTGTTTATCCTTCGAGTTGCCTGGTCGATCAATACGGCCAGATCCGATACGCTGATTTAGGGGCATTTGAATGGGATCCGCTGGAAATTTTATAGATCATTCAGAGCCTGCTGAAGCTGACTCGAGTCACCCCTATACCCGGTTAACACCTGACCACGTTATTGCCGCGGTTGAATCTACCGGTCGATTGAGCGACGCCCGCATACTGGCTTTAAACAGTTACGAGAATCGCGTTTACCAGGTGGGCGTTGAAGACGACGATCCCGTCATCGTCAAGTTCTACCGACCGAATCGCTGGTCCATGCCGCAGATCGACGAAGAGCATCGCTATACCCGTTTTCTGTTCGATCACGAGATCCCGGTGGTGCCACCGTTGGTGATTAATGCCGATGCAGAGTATCCAACGCTGGGGCATTATGATGACTTCTGGTTCTCGATCTATTCGCGCCAGGGTGGTCGTGCCCCGGAACTCGATAATCTTGATCATTTGCACCTGCTTGGTCGTTTCATCGGCCGTATTCATGCAGTCGGGCAGGCATTTCCTTTTCAGCACCGCATCAGGATGTCGGTAGATCGGGCCGGCGAAAATGTGAACTATTTGCTCGATGCAGGATTTATCCCGTCCGACCTGGAGGACGCGTATCGCGCGATTACAGGCGAGATCCTGGCAGCCATCGAGGCACGCCGGCCGGACGTTGATCCGTATCGGCAAATCTCGCTGCACGGTGACTGCCACAGTGGTAACGTGTTGTGGCGCGATGACTGCCCGCATTTCGTGGATTTCGACGACGCCATTACCGGGCCGGCAGTCCAGGATCTGTGGATGCTGTTATCCGGGGATATTGCCAACCAGCAGCGCCAGTTGCTGGAGATCATCGAAGGTTATGAAATGTTTCAGCCATTTGACCTGCGCGAACTCAAGCTGATTGAGCCGTTGCGCGCGATGCGCGTGCTCTATTTCAGCGCCTGGTTGGCGCGACGCTGGGATGATCCGGCCTTTCCGCTCGCTTTTCCATGGTTTAACACCGAGCGTTACTGGTCGGAGTACATACTCGAGCTCAAGGAATTGCTGACCGGTTTGCAGCAGCCACCCATTACGATGCCCGAGATATAAATTTACTGCAAAAAAAAGGCCTCCGAAGAGGCCCGCAAATATTGCGCGATTAAATTGTAAGTCACTGAGAGTTGCTCATCCTGAGCATTCTCTACTAAGGTCCGTGTCTGTCGACAATTTAGCGAACAAACGCCAGACCCGAGGTCTTAACCAAACCAAAAATCTCTAATTAGTGGTGAATAATGAAACATTATTCTCAATAATTAAGCGATTTTGTTACTTAACGCGGGCAAGTATCCCCTGATTTTGCACGTAAAACATCACCCAAATGGGTTAAATTGATGCATTTGTGGCATATTTGCAGACCAGTTTCGAAGACAATAATCCAGACACTAGTTCCATGCGTTCGACCTTTAAATTCGATCAATCCCTGCGCGACCTGATTTCGCTCAATCTAAGTCGGCATGACGTTGCCGAGATCGATCGCTCTGACCGTAAACATGCGGCCGTCGCCTTTACCCTGGTCGATTGCAGCCAACCGGCCAACATTGCCAATATCCCATATCTGGCCGATCAATACGAACAGGCTGCTTTCATCCTGACGACCCGTGCGGCGAAGCTATCCAGTCATGCGGGACAGCGTGCCTATCCCGGTGGCAGGCTGGACCCGGGCGAGACCGTCGAGCATGCCGCGTTGCGCGAGCTCGAGGAGGAGGTCGGACTGAGGCTGGATGCGAGTAATGTACTGGGTCGCCTGGATGATTACGCGACTCGTTCGGGATTTATTATTACCCCGGTCGTGGTCTGGGGAGGGACTGGTCTTGATTTGGAACCTAATCCCGGTGAAGTTGCGGAGATTCATCGTATCCCGCTCGCTGAACTGTTGCGCGAAGACGCTCCGATACTGGATTCGATAGCTGAAAGCGAGCATCCAGTGCTTAAAATGCCGCTGGGTGACGAATGGTTTGCCGCACCCAGTGCCGCAATCGCCTACCAGTTTCGCGAAGTTGCGTTGCTGGGGAAAACGACCCGCGTGGTGCACTACGAGCAGCCTTATTTCGCCTGGAGCTGAAACCGTTGTGTCATCCCCGTCGGCTAAGCGTCGTCCCGATACGTCGGACCGCCACTTACGCGGGAATGATCAGACTACCGGAATGACGAGGATCATCGATGAGCTTTGCTGATTTCATAAAAGACAACCGCGACAGGTTTGCACCCATGTTTGAACCGGTGCTATCCGCTGAAAACACCGTGTACATGGAACTGTCATCAGCCACCAATGCCTTCGAAGGTTTGTCCGAAGCCGAAATCGACAGGGCGGTATTCCAAAGGATCGACGATGCAGGCGCTATCGCCGGCGTTGGCGGTTACCTGGAAAACCGCGCCATCTACCGAAATACCGAACTATTCCGGGGAGACGAGGAACGCTGTATCCACATCGGAGTCGATGTTTTCATGCCTGCGGGAACACTGATCTATGCCCCGCTCGCCGGTGAAGTGCACAGTTTTGCCAACCGCCAGGTGAGCGGTGATTACGGCCCGGTCATTATCCTGCGGCATCGGCTTGATGACTTTGAATTTCATAGCCTTTACGGCCACCTGGCGGAAGCATCGCTCGAAGGACTCTACGACGGCAAAGCTTTTGCCAGTGGTGAAAAGATTACCGAAATTGGGCCGCGACCGGTGAATGGCAACTGGACCCCGCACCTGCATTTTCAACTGATCCAGGATATGCAGGACTATCACGGCGACTATCCCGGAGTCGTGCGTCCCGCCGATCTCGATTTCTTTAAACGGAATTGCCCGGATCCTTCAGTACTGATAGTCGGATGAGGTCACGGAAAAGCTTGCGCAACGATTTGCAACCAGATCGCACCGACGACCAGCATCCCAATCGCATAAGGCCAGTTCCAGAAGGCGAGTTTCCAGCTTGGAATGCCGTAGCGACCCTGAAACACCAGGGTGGTGCCGGACAGGGGATTTGAGCAGGTGCCGAGATGCCAGGCGAACAGAAAGGTCGCCGCGAGCAGGTTGGGGTCCGGGTTCAGCGTCATAATCATCGGCGCGAAGCTCGATATCATGATAATCGGGTGAATCCCGCAGAACGCGCACAGCAACATGATGGCCAGTACTTCAGCAGCGGTAATGGCATCAAACTGGTCGAAGGGGTTTTCAAAAACCCCGTGCACAATGAGTGCCGAGATGCCCCCGGCGAGCACACCCGCCGCGAGAAACAGGCACAATTCGTTGACGATTCGGGGTAGGCCATTGAGCACATGAGTTTTAAGTCGGTCGATCGAAGCAGCTATTCCAAGGCGCAGGATGAGTACCGAGCAGGTCACCAGTAGCGCACTGATGGCAATCAGCACCAGGATCGGGGTTATTGGCAGCAGTTGCGACATCAGCACCACGGTGATAATCAGGATTGCCGGAACCTTGAGTGCACTAAGGTGGGTCGGGTACCCAACAAAGGCTCCCACCTCGTCGGGATAGCGGATGCGGGCTTCGAGATAAACGCCGATAAAGCCAATCGCCATGAACGGAAATCCGGCCACGATGATCCACAACAGGCTTGCATCGCTGACATAGGTCAATACTACGGCCATGGCGGCGAAAAAGGGTGACCAGCTGGATACACCACAGAAGATCCGGGTAAAGGTCTGGCTGCTGAAGCGGTCAAGCGGGCGCCTGCGATGGATACGATCGGAAATCAGGATCGGTGCCGAAATGTTGATGATCGAGCTCGAGATGCTGAGCCCCAGAATCGTTTGCAGAAAGGCCTTTTTGCCGATCGGTAAAGTCTCGTCCTGCTCGGTTTCAGGTATGACCACCAGGCGCAGGAAACCAACCGCCGCGATCATCGTCATCAGGCCTGTATTCGCGCTGATCAATGCATTCGTATCGACAACAACCGAATACCGACGGGCGTATACGATCATGGCAATGCCGATCAGTAATATGAGCGAAACCTGGACTTTCAGCACACGCGAAGTATCAACAAACAACAACAATGCTGCTGACCAGGCGGCAACTCCGGCGATGTGTAGAGGATTGGTTCCGGGATCAAGAAAATTCAATCCCGTCATAATCGTGATAACGACCATTAACAGAATAAGACTCCCGGCTATTTTTTGACGTATGGGGTGGTCCGATTCGTTAATTATGGTTCCAGGATTGATAATGAATTTACCGCCAATTTTACTCGAAACATGCCGCCGGCATTAACCATTTTGACTGGACTTCGATTAACTGCTCTTTATACTGATTTTCGAGATTAACAGAGCAGTTTTTTTCAGGGAAG
Source organism: Gammaproteobacteria bacterium (assembly GCA_029862005.1). NCBI lineage: Bacteria > Pseudomonadati > Pseudomonadota > Gammaproteobacteria > Gammaproteobacteria bacterium. The sequence continues at coordinate 10,075 of JAOTYD010000033.1, forward strand.
TCGATGCCATCTGAACCACTCAATCGCAAGCTTACCGCGATTCTATATACCGATGTTGCCGGTTATTCGCGTCTGACTGGTGGCGATGAGGAGGGCACCCACCGCCAGGTGATGGAGGTGCTGGATTATACCAGTCAGCAGATATCGGATGCAGGTGGCAAGGTGTTGCGCTATTCCGGCGATGCGATACTGGCCGAATTTTCCAGCGCGGTCAGTGCCGTCAATACGGCTATCGATATCCAGCGCGAGATGACCCGGAAAAATCAACAGGTCGCCGACGATAAGAAAGTCCAGATTCGTATTGGCATTAATATCGGCGATGTGATCGAAGACAGGGGTGAAGTGTTTGGCGACGGTGTCAATCTCGCGGCCCGGCTCGAAGCGGCGGCGCCCGAAGGCGGAATCTGTATTTCTAGTTCCGTACACGAACAGGTTCTTGGCAAGCTTGAGGAGGATTTTACCGATGGCGGTGAGGAACAGTTTAAAAATATCAATCGGCCAGTCCATGTCTATCGGTGGGTACCAACACAGGATTCAAGTGTAAGTTCAGGCAATCCCGCAAAACGCAGTTCGGAGAAGCCCTCGATTGCAGTATTGGCACTGACGAACATGAGTAACGATCCCGATCAGGACTTTATCGGTGACGGCATCACCGAGGATTTGATCACCGCCTTGTCCAAGATCCGTTCGTTCAAGGTTATCTCGCGCGAAAGCACGTTCTCCTACAAGGGTTCTGCAATTGACGTACGCGAGGTTGCCCGTGAACTCGGCGTTCGTTTTGTGCTCGAGGGCAGCGTGCGCAAGGCAGGTAACCGGGTGCGCGTAACCGCGCAGCTCATTGATGCCGAAACCGGACACCACGTCTGGGCCGAACGCTACGACCGTGAGATGGAGGACATCTTCGACCTGCAGGATGAAATGGTGCGGATTATTGCCTCGGCGCTCGAGCCAGAGTTGAACGCGTTCGAGCGTGAGCGTGCAGTTAGCAAGTCGCCCGATAATCTCGACGCCTGGGAGCTTTATCAGCGAGCCCTGTGGCATATGTGGACCTTCGAGGAAGAAAATATTCATACCGCACTGGAGTTGTTTAAACAATCTTCCGCAGCAGACCCTAAATTTGCCCCGGCCTATGCCTACTATGCCTATTGTTGCTACCAGTTCGTGATCCTGGGCATTGCGGAAGACCCGGACGCATATTTACAGGAAGGCTTGGAATCTGCGAGAAAGGCGCTGCAATGTGATGACAGGGACGCGATTTCGTACTTTGCGATCGGCCGCATTCACATGATGCTGGGCGATCATGACTCGTCAATTGCGGCGTTGCGAAAATCCATCGAACTGAATCCCTGTTTTGCGCAGGCTTATCATGGTCTTGGCTTTGCCCTGTCGCTTGCGGGTGAACTCGAGGAGTCCAAGCTCACGACCAAACAGGCTGTCACGATGAGCCCTCGCGATCCGATGATGTGGGCATTCACGATTGTGCATGCGCTCACCTACATCCTTAGTCAAGAATACGAAACGGCACTGGAATGGGCCAATCGTACCCTGCAGATTCCAAATGCGACCGGCTACTGGTCACATGCTGTCAAGGCTTCGGCGCTGGCTAATCTCGGAAGGGTAGACGACGCAAAACAGTCCCTGGCGCTGGCATTGGCTGCGAAACCCGACCTGTCGATCGGTTATCTTGAAAAAAACCTGCCGACCAAGCACGTTGGAGGATTGGATCCCTATCTCGACGGCTTGAAAAAATGCGGTCTCGAGTAGTCTGAAACAATAAGTGGACATCATACCGCGGTCCAACCGCGGTATTCAGTAGCGAAACTGGTTTTTCGGTGGTTGTGGATCCCGCGGTCGAGCCGCGGGATGACAGTTTTGGGACGTTAGGATGACAGCTTGGGGTGTGAGTATGACAGTATGGGGCGCAGGGATGACTTCGGAAAGTGCGGGGATGACTTCGGGAAGTACGGGGATGACGGGTTACTCGTTGTCGTGGCTACCGCGATGCATCTCGATCTGATGGTTGATGTTTTCCTCCTGCAGCAGCTTTTGCATGGCGTTGATGAAGTTGCCTGATTGCTGATAGCCAGTGTCACGAAACCGAATGGTTACGGCGAGTTCGTCAGGATCAAGCATCAAGTTGAACTTGCTCGAGGGTTTTAGAATATTGCGAATTTCGTCCCAGTCCGAAATGCGATCATCAGGAACCTTGGACAGTGCGCTGTCGATGAATTCAGCGAGCGGTTCATCAATTTCCGGACAGGCATTACGAATATCAGGCGGTTTCTGATTGACCTGCATTTTTAACAATTTGGCCAGCGTTGATGCACTGAAGGGCAGGCTGTTGGTCAACATATGAAACGCCATAACGCCGAGCGCGTAAATATCTGCGCGCCCATCGACCATATCACCGTTAATGATTTCTGGCGCCAGGTAGGACGGTGAGCCTTCGATATTGACTTCTTTGTCTTGCGGGGGGCCGGCAATGCCAAAATCGGTAAGCTTGATATTACCGTATGCATCAATGACGATGTTTGACGGTTTGATGTCGCGATGGACGATGCCTTTTTCGCCGTGGTTATGTGCGTACTGCAAGGCGTTGGCGACCTGGTACAGGATTTCACGTGTTTGCGTGAGATTAAACGCGCCCTTATCAGCCAGGGTCGCCGAAAGATCCTGTCCGTGCAGTTTTTCCATGACGATGAAACGGGTGGAAAATGCGTCGATGACTTCGAACACATGGACGATATTTGGGTGGTTCAAACTGGCAATAATTTTGGCTTCCTGTTCGAAGCGATCGAGAAACTTATCGTCGTAGGCCAGCTTGTACTTCAGCATCTTGATCGCGACCTCGCGTTCAAGTTCCTGTTCCCAGGCGTTGAACACCGTCGCCATGGAGCCCTCGCCGAGCTTATTTCGTAAGTCATACTTGCCAACCCGGTTAATGCCGCCGATGTGTGCCATGCGACTGGCCATTAACTGTGACATGACTTCGGCAAAATCCGGGTGTTTTTCGATCAATTCCCTGAAGTGATGTTTATCCAGATAAAAGGTGGAGGTCTTTGCTCGTGCAACAATGTCGGCCGAATAGGTCGAGTTGACTAGCAACGAAATTTCGCCGACCACTTCACCTTTCTTAAGCATGATTCGGCTTTTGACTTCACCGTTAATATCCGGGATCTGGACCTCGACCTCGCCTTCGCAGATAAAGTAAATTCGGCTACCCGTCTGGCCGGCCTCGATTACTTTGGCGTTTTTATCGAATTTCTCGATTTGCGTGTGCCGCGCAATATCGCGAATGATTTCGACATCGAGATCCTGCAGGATCTTGACGCCCGAGAGCATTAACGCGATTTCATCGACATCGATTGACATTCGATAGCTTTACCTGGTTTGCCTGGTAGGAAAATTAAGCTTAGTTGCTGAATTCACTATATATAGTGCAATCAGTCACATAAGGTGAGAAATCTATAATAATCCGGGATTTAGTGGAGAAGCCGCGGTCAAGCCGCCATCGAGGGTATAACACTGTCCGGTTGCGAAACTGGCCTCGTCGGAGGCTAGCCATGTCGCCAGGTTGGCGATATCTGCGGGCTCACCGAAACGTCCTGCTGGGTGCCGCGTCAGCGCATCGCGTCTTGCAGCGGCGGGATCCCCGGCGACCGCAAACGCGGCGTCGGCCATGCCGGTCATAATCCAGCCGGGGCTGATCGCATTGCAGCGAATATCGGGGCCATGGTCGACTGCGATTGAGCGCGTCAGACCCTGCACAAAAGCCTTGGAAGCATTGTAAAGAGCAAGCCCGGGATCCGCTGTCGATGCCGAGATCGAACCGATATTGATAATCGAACCACCACTGGCCATGATCGGGATGCAGGCGCGACAGGTGAGGAAGACGCCCCTGGCATTGACCCCCATCAGCGTCTCGTAATCTTGATCGGTTGTTTCGACGATGGTCTTCTCGATCTGGATGCCAGCGTTGTTGACCAGCACCGAGAGCTCGCCAAACTCGGCTACCAAGGCATCGACGAGGTTATCGACCTCGGATCTGTCGGCGACATTGGTTGTCTGCCATAAGGCTTCTTCAGGTAAATCCTGCGGTCGTTCGCCCCGTCCGCAGGTCATGACGCGGGCGCCTTCGATAATGAACTTATCGACGATAGCGCGACCGATTCCCTGACTGCCTCCGGTGATCAGCGCGGTCTTGTTCGTCAGGCGTTTCACAGGCTCATCTGCTGCACTTGTGCGCTCAGACCACCATCGATCACCCAGAGCTGGCCCGAGGCATAACGGGCCTCGTCGGAAGCAAGCCAGTTAACCAGGTTGGCGATATCTTCGGGTGTGCCGTAGGTACGGATCGGGTGAACCTCACGGACCGCCTTTTTGAGTGATTCGATATCGCCCGATTCACCGAAAAAACTCTGCAGCATCGGGGTATCGACATAGCCCGGGCAGATCGCGTTGACGCGAATTCCCTCGGGCCCGTGGTCGCAGGCCATCGCGCGCGTCAATGCATGCACCGCGCCCTTGGTGGCGCAGTATGCCGCGAGCCCGGGATCAGCAATGTAGCCATCGTAGGACCCAAAGTTAATCACGCTCGCCCCCGCCGACTTGCGCAGCAACGGCAGCGCGAACTTGGAGGTCAGGAACATGCCGGTCACGTTAATCGCAAAGATGCGGTTCCATTCTTCGAGCGTCGTATCTTCGATTGTCTTTTCGATCTCGATGCCGACCGCGTTGACGAGGATATCGAGCTTGTCCCATCGCCCGGCAAGTTCGGCAAAAGTAGACCGGCAAAGTTTTTCGTCGGTGACATCGAAGGTTATAAATTCTACCTGTTCGGGTAGCGTCCCCGGTTGCGACAGATCAGCCGCGATGACCTGCGCGCCCTCGCGCGCAAAGCGCTCACAAATCGCGCTGCCGATACCCCCGGTTCCGCCGGTAACGAATGCGGTTTTGTCCACGAGCGCCTGGCTCATGCGGCAACCTCGCTGGAGCGTTTGTAGGCCTCGAGAATCAGTCCATGAAAATGATGGACCGCATGTTCGCTGGCACCGCTGCCCTCGATATCGACCATGTATCTTCCGGAATTGAAGGCCGGCGTGTTCATACCCCGTTGCACGCTCTCGACCAGGCCGATGTCCTCCGGTTGCAGCACTTCGTCGATAAACCGGAGCGCTTCTTTTTCAGTCTCATTGGGTTCAGCGGTTTCAAAGAAGAAATCAAATTCCTCCCAGGTTTCCTGCTCGTTGATCGGGTAAAAGCGCCATACCATGAAGTTGCCGCGTCCCGGATAGCGCATCAGTGTCATATTCGGCCATAAGAACCAGACTGCGTGATCGGTTACAGTCGCATCCGCGATGTTGTAAGCGCTGTTTTCACCGAGCCTGGCTTTTGCCATGTGGCTGGAGTAAATACCGTGCGTTTTAACCTGGTAGGTGTCCATGTCGATCATCGAACTGAAACCCTTGTGCGCAACCGGACAGTGATAGCACTCGAGAAAGTTGTCGACTACGGCTTTCCAGTTTGCCTTGATTCGATAACTTAGGCGTGTTGCGAAGGTAAGACTCGCGAGATCGGGCGCATAGTGCATGATCTCGTTGGCCAGGTCGCCGGACTGGGTGGATAGTGCGGTCGCCTCGGTATCGAGATTGACAAAAACCAGGTGGCAGAAGATTTCAATCCGCACCGGTTCCAGACAGATTTCTTTTTGATTGAAGTTCTCGAGGTGCTCGGAGCGCGGTGCGGTAACGAGTGTACCGTCGAGATCGTAGGTCCAGGCATGGTAAGGACAGGTAATGCGTTTGGTCTGGCCCTCCCCGGACAACAGCTCGTGACCGCGATGTTTACAGACGTTGTAGTAGGCCCTGAGCTCGCCATTGCGGTTGAGCAGGGCGATGATGGGCTGTCCTTCGATGCTTGAAGTGACATAACCGCCCGGTTCGCGCAGTTTTTCCTCGTGGCACAGGAATTGCCAGCTGCGATGAAAAATCTGTTCGCGCTCAATTTGCAGAAACTTTGGGTCGACGTAACAACGGGTATTGATTGAGTGCGAGCGCAGTGCGGTTTCGTCATAGCGACCCTTGATTTGAGAAAATTCATCTCGACTCAGAATTGCGCTGGACACGATATTTCTCCCGTAGATACAGTGATACAAACGGGCGAAGTCGAGGCGCTCCACCCACGCTTCCGGAAAAATAACATTACTAACCCACCAAGATATACTGATTCGCGACATTATATCCTTGAAAGATGACCAATTCTTGCGGCAGACTGCAAATTCATAACGGATAGAGACGCTCTGCGGGTACAGATTGCGGCAACCCTGTCAGAGGTTCAGAATCAGCATGGCCGAAACCAGCTCACAGACCGGTAAAAAGCAGTGGAATTACATACCAGAGGTACCGGTATTGGTGTCACCGCTGTTCAGAACGCCTTTGGACACCCGGGCGATCTTAAGGTGGTTTGTCAGGGGCTGGTTTCCCCTGTCGGAGCGAGTGATTATCCTGTTTCTATCGGTGCTGTCCTGGTTCTTTTTTCATCCGGCACTGGTGCGCTGCCAGGTATTCCAGTTCGACTGGATCGCGCAAATCTTCTTACGCAATCTAGCGTTGATGTTCTTCGTCGCCGGGGGGCTGCATCTTTACTTTTACGTGTATAAAAAGCAGGGCGATGATCGCCATTTCGATGCCAGGCCGTTGGCACGCAACAGTCGCGTTTTTACCTTTAATAACCAGGTTCTCGATAACATGTTCTGGAGCTGCGCAAGCGGTGTAACCGTGTGGACCGCATTCGAGGTATTAATGATGTGGGGCCTCGCTAACGGTTACGCGCCGGCGCTGCTGTGGCCCGAAGATGCCCCGTGGCTCCTGTTGCTGATCTTCCTGGTGCCGATCTGGGAGACGTTTTACTTTTTCCTGATTCACCGGTTGTTGCACTGGCCGCCGCTGTATCGCCGGGTGCATTTCCTGCACCACCGCAATACCAATGTCGGACCCTGGTCGGGGCTGTCGATGCACCCGCTCGAACACCTGATCTACCTGGGTTCGGTGTTGATTCACTGGGTGGTGCCGGCCAACCCGCTGCTGATCATTTTTCACCTGCAGTATTTCACGTTATCCGCCGCAACCACGCATACGGGTTACGAAGGCATCGTCATCGACGGCAAGAAACGTCTCGCACTGGGCACCTTTCACCACCAGATGCATCACCGGTTTTTCGAATGTAACTACGGCGGCCTCGAAATCCCCTGGGACAAGTGGCTGGGTTCCTTCAACGATGGCACACCGGAATCGCATCAGCAGTTTCTGGCCAGCAGAAGACTGAAAGCCGCGGGCAAGCAGGTTTGATCCAGGTCTTGGTTAAAAGTAGGTGAAATCGCAGGCCCGCGTCGTCGTGATTGGTGGAGGCATCGGCGGCTGTTCGGCGCTATACCATCTGACCCAGGAAGGCTGGAACGACGTGGTTCTGGTCGAGCGCGACGAACTGACCTCAGGAACCACCTGGCATTCGGCTGCACAGTGCCCAAACCTTGCCTTTAACCAGCTGCTTATCGGGTTGCGTAGTTACACTATCGATTTGTATAAGGCGCTTGCCGAGGATCCGGAATACCCGATCAATTATCACTACGCGGTTGGTGGTCTGCGCCTCATAACCGACCAGCAGCAGCTCGACGCCTGCCATCATATTATTTCGGTGGCGGAAGGTATGGGCGTCGAACTCGAGTTAATCAGCCCCGAACAGGCACTGGAGAAGAATCCCCTGCTCGAAACCCATGACCTGCTGGCCGCACTTTACGATCCGCGCGATGGCGACATCGATCCGGCGCAGCTGTGCCAGGCACTGGCACGACGCTCGCGCAAGGCCGGTGCCGAAATCTATCGGCACAATCCCGTTGTCGGCCTGACCCAGCAGCAAAACCACGAATGGATCGTGCATACCCGGAAAGGGGATATTTGCTGCGAGCACATCGTCAACGCCGCTGGGTACCGCGCCAATGAAGTCGGTGCGCTGATGGGCGTCGAGTACCCGATTGTATCGATGGAGCATATGTATTTCGTTACTGAGCCCATCAATGAACTGATGCCGCCCGAGCAACGAGTCGCCATGGTGCGCTGCCCGCGCGACCGGTTTTACCTGCGCCAGGAAAAGCAGGGTTTACTCATCGGTGTTTACGAGCATGACTGCAAGACTTTTGGCATGGAGGGGATCGATCCGGATTTCGCCAATGCCCTGTGCCCGGATGATCTCGATCGATGTTTGCCGAGGCTGGTGCATATTTTCCAGCGCTTACCCTGTTTGCAGAAAGTAGGGATTCAATCGATTATAAATGGCCCCATTACCTATACTGCCGATGCAGGACCTCTGGTCGGTAAAACACCGGGCATGCGCAATACCTGGTCTATCAACGGTTTGAGGGTCGGAATCGGCGAGGGCGGCGGTTACGGCAAGATGCTGGCGCAAATGATGGTGCATGGCGAAACTGACTGGGATTGCTGGCAGTTGGACCCGCGTCGTATCAATCACTGTTCGACCCTGGAATACACGGCCCTGAAAGCGATCGAGGATTACCAGCACGAGTTTCAGTGGCACTTGCCGCAAGAACACCGTCCCGCTGGAAGACCGCTCAGGACTACCCCGTTATACCCGGTTTTACAGCAACAGGGTGCCCAGTTCGGCGTGGTTAACGGCTGGGAGCGAGTTTCTTTTTTCAAACCAACAGCGGAAATCGTCGAACAACATGGCTATCGATTTAATAACTGGCATGCGATCGTCGAACGGGAAATCGAGTCCCTGTGTCGCGGTGTCGGCATCCTGGAGCTGTCCGGGTTTAATCGTTACGCGATAAGCGGGCCCGGTGCGCGCGACTGGATCGATAGCCTGACCTGTTCCAGGGTACCGACGCAACCGGGTAGGGTAGGCCTGGCGTACTTTCTAAACCGCAGCGGCAACCTGTTGGCCGAAGCGACGCTTGCCCTAGTCGAAAAAGATCATCTCTGGTATGGATCTGCTGCAGCTGCTGAATTGCACGATTGGGACTGGTTGCACGAACGATTGCCGCCGGATAGTGCGATTAGAATCGAATCGTTAACTAACGAGCATACGACCCTTGTGATAGCCGGCCCCAGATCGCGCGAGTTAATCGAAGCGGTCAGCCCGCGCATGGACTGGAGCAAGGCAGCCTTTCCGCCAATGAGTGTGCGTCAATGTCTGCTCGGTCACTTCGAAGTAGTCGTGATGTCGGTCAGTGTTTGCGGCGAACTGGCTTACGAATTACACGTCCCGAATCAGCATTTAATCGGTGCTTACGATCTGTTGCAGCAACTCGGGGCATCGTTGGGTCTGGGCGGATTCGGTATGTATGCACTGGAATCGATGCGCCTCGAGAAGGGCTATGGGCATTGGAAGGCTGACTTGATTGACGAGTACAATCCCTTCGAGGCCGGACTGGAACGCTTTGTTAACCTGGAGAAATCGTTTCCCGGTAAGGAAGGCCTGAAGACTCAGATTGAAGCTGGCAACCGCCGCAATCGGTTAGTGCTCGAGATTGAATGCGATACGGCGCCATGCCAGGCGGGGGAATCGGTTTACTGCGGTAACGAGGTGGTTGGCACCATCACCTCGGCAGCCTGGGGTTTCAGAGTGCAGAAAAACCTGGCGATGGCTTACCTTAGGCCGGAATACTCTGCGACTGAAAGCAAGCTGGAAGTCGCGTTGCTTGGACATCGCTATAAGGCTCGTGTTGCAGCCGAAAACCTGGCCTGGTAATGGACTTAAGTGGATTATCGCGCACTAACTAAATGATGCCGATAGCTTTCCGATACGGCTTTCATCGGGGGTGACACCGAGACCGAGCGCTTGCGGCAGGTTGATGTATCCGTTCTTAACCTGGATACCATTCTCGGGATCATAATGCTCCTGGTAATAGGGTGCGCCGATCCAGACGCCTTCGAGTAACCCGGGATCCACGGTTGCTCCGACATGGGCGCAGGCTGCAGCGATGATGTCGCCACCCGAGGTGTCGTCGCATGAGTGCGGCATCGAGCGCGCCGTGCAAATGTCACGTACCGTTGCAATTGCGTTCAATCCACCCAGCCTGGTCAGCTTGAGGCCGAAGCCATCGCAAATTCCGAGAGAGATTGCGCGCAGCACATCGTTGATAGTTTCGGTGTTTTCATCGAGGTAAACCGGATGGTGTATCTGGGCGCGTATCGAGGCAATTTCTTCCATCGTGTTGCAGGGTTGCTCGATGACGACTGGAATCTGTCTGCAGGACAGGCTGAGCAGCAGGGTGTCACGCGCGGTCAAACTGCGATTTGCGTCGATCGCCAGTCGAACCCGGTTGCCTACCGCTTCCCAGACCTTGTGAATGACGGCAATATCTTCATCGATGTCGCGGCCTCCGCATTTGATTTGCAAGCGCGGGAAGCCTTCATCTGCTTTTTCCCTTGCCTGCCTGACGCTGTCCTCCGGCGACGCGATGCCGATTGCATAATACGAGGGAACTTTCTCGGTGATGGCACCGCCAAGTAAATCGCAGACGCGCATTTTGTGGTGTTTGCCGATCAAGTCCATCAGCGCGATATCGATAGCCGCCTTGGCCTGGTTGTGGCCATTCAGGTGTGCATCCATGCGACGTCTTAACAGCAGGGGCGTAAGTGCTGATTCACCGATCATCGCCGGGGCCATTTGTGCCAGGGCAGCCCTGGCACCCTTGGCATGTTCCGGCTGGTAGGTCGGACCGACGGGACAGGTTTCGCCCCAGCCCACGAGGCCGTTATCACAAACCAGTTTGACAATGGTCGAATCGAGTGCATGCAGTGCGGTTCCCGCCATCGTGTAGGGCCGCTTCAATTGCAGGTCTTTCTGGTAGATATGAAGTTCAGCAATGCGCATTGCTAAGTTTCGCACAAAGCGTAAACGGCCTGTGGCTCTGCAATACCCTTCATGTCGCGGTTGCCCATGAACTGCGAGGGTATTTCGATGAGTTCGGAAAACTTACGTGAAAACAGTATGTTGCAGTCGAACTCCTTGGTCAGCGATTCGAGGCGCGCGGTACGATTCACCGCGGGGCCCATCACCGTGAAATCGAGGCGGTCGGGCGCGCCGACATTACCGTAAATCACTTCGCCGAGGTTAAGACCCACGCCAAACCTGATTTCGGGCTGGCCATGGCGGCGGCGTTGGTGATTCAGGGTTTCGAGGGTGTTGTGCGCATCGATGGCGGCATCAATAGCCGCGTTGCATGCGTTTTGTTCACTTGTGTTCTCGTCGATCGGAAACACGATCAGCATTGCGTCACCGATGAAGCGCAGAATTTCGCCGCCCCTTGCGTTCACTGCGGCGGCAACGAATTCAAAGTACTCGTTGAGCATTTCGAGTACCTGCGCCGCGGGCAGCGTTTCGGTAATCTGGGTGAAATCGCGCAGGTCGCTAAACCACAGGGCCGCGTTGATCAGGTCCGCATCGCCGCGCTTGATCATGCCGGCAAGAACTTTTTCGCTGGTGCGTTTACCGACGTAGGTGTTCATCAGTGAACGCGATATGTGTCGCAAGGCATGCACTTCGAGCACCGGTGCAAGGTAGTCCCGAATTCGCCGAAAGCTCTCGATGTGCTGATCGCTGAAACCACCTTTTCTTTTAGTGCTGATTATTATCGCCGCGCCTGGTTCGGCGACCTCGCCGAAAAGTACCGGCAGCGCCACGTAATCGGTAAAGCCGTCCTCGGCCAGTTCGGTATAGGCACGGTGCGCATCTTCTGGCAGATTATCCAGCCGCTTGCGCACGCGTTTATGGGTTTCGTAGATTGTTGCTAATGGGCTGCCGATATAGCGTTCCGAATTACGCACGCCGTGCGATGCATTAATGGGCGTGGTCGTGTCAGTCGACTTCAGCCAGGTTTCCGAAGTACCGACCAATTGCGGATTGAGCGTCAACAGCGAAACCATCAAGCGGTCAATCGAGGCGCCGTGAACATTCATTTGATGTGCGAGCTGGTGCACAAATTTATTGGTGCTTTCGATACGGCGACCCAGTGTGAATAACCAATCGATTACGCCCGGGGCATAACAGCCCGTTATATTTTCTGGTTGTGGAGTGGACACTGTGGTTATTGGGTTTCCGATGTCAGGACTGTACTGCGGTTGCGTCGTTTTTCGCTGGATACCAGTATGATACCCGAAATTACGATTAGGCTGGCACCCGCAAGCATCGCCAAAGTGGGTTGGTCACCCCAGATCAGGTAACCGTAGATAAGGGCAATCAGGATGCTGACGTATTTAAACGGGCCGATGAAGGACAATTCGCCGAGGCGGCTACCGATGATCAGGAACAGGTATCCACAATAGAGTGCCCCTCCAAGTCCAATAAACCACAGGTACCAATGCAGGTCGGCTTCGCCCCATCCCTGGTAAATCGAATAGATTCCACCACCCAGCATGACAATCCAGGCATTGGTGAACGCAACCTGCGATGAGGGGATTTCAGCGGGTACGTAGCGAATCGCGATATCGCGTAACGCCACGAAAAAAGCACAGATGATCGGAAATATAACCGCCCATGAAGCCGTCTCGGAAAACGGATTGGTGATCAGTATCACGCCACCAAAGCCGACCAGAATAACGATCCATCGATCCAGACTTACGTTTTCCTTCAGTATGGTTGCCGCCAGAAGTGCCAGAAATATGGGTGAGGCAAAGCCCAGGGTTGATGCCACTGCGATGGGTAACATGGACAGGCCGGTCAGGAAGGCGAGGGTAGCGCCCAGTTCAAACAAGGCGCGCAGCAGGTTCCAGCGATGCAGGCTGCGGCGATTGAAAACAGGTTGCCTACGAAGCGTCATCACGCTCGCGAAGATTATGCAGATCAATGCACCTCGCAAAAACATGACCTGCCCGACATTAAAAACCTGCGTGATGTGTTTTACGATGGCATCATTGGTGGTAATCATCGACATTGCGATGACCACGAATAGCGCAGCCTTGAGGTTGTTGAATTCCACGAAGTGAAGAGTAGCAGTCTCAGCTTTGCTGGAGTAGAAATTCTCGTAGCAGCGGGAGTACCTGGTCGCTGGCTTCAATCATTAATGCATGCTTGAGTCCTTCGAGAATAACCAGGCGGGAACTGGGCAGTTCGCCATCAATGAATTGATTGAGACGCGGATTGCAACCGCCATCGAGCTCACCGGTCAGCACCAGGCAGGGGCATTTGACTTCATGCAACCAGGGCGCCATTTCCGTGGTGGCGTAAATCCAGAACACACTCAGGAAGACATCGGCAGGGGTATCGTTAACCTGTTGTAGACGTGCTTCTACCAGATCCGGATGTGCCTGGATGAATGCATCGGTGAACCAGCGTGCAACAAAGGTCCCCAGGGTTTCGGCGATCCCGTTTTGCTCCATCGCATCGCCGACCGCTTTCAGTTTTGCGCGATCATCCTCGCTACGACCCGCGGCGGTGCTAAGCAGACCGACACTCTGGGTATGTTCGGGGTAGGCGCGTGCGTAGGCCGGACCGATCATGCCACCGAGCGAATGCCCAGCAATGTGAATTTTCTCGTGCCCGAGCTTCAGCCGTAGCGCTTCGAGATCATCGACAAGATCATCGAGGGTATATGGCGTTGGTGGAATCGGGCTTTCGCCGTGACCACGTAAATCGTAACTGACGCAGGTAAAGTCCTGCTTGAGATCGTCAACGAGCTCGTTCCAGGTGGTTTTGCGCGCGCCGATGCCGTGCACGAGGTAAAGCGCGGGTCCTTGTCCCTCAATTCGATAGCTGACATCTATCGCGGCCATTGCTACGGGCTACGATGCTCGGGCCCGGGGTTTGTCGGTCGCGACAAACCCCGGCATGACTTCTTCCGCGAAGCATTGAATCGACTCCAGCATTTCGGCTTGTTCAACGCCGAAGTTGATATTCATGATGAAACGATCCACGCCGGCCTCCGCATAGGGTGCAAGCTTGTCGACCATTTCCGATGAGGTGCAAATGGTCAAATTCTCGGCCGTCTGTTCAATGGTCATCTTGCGGGGTAGCGGTTTTATCATCCCGTTCTCGACGATGCCGGGCCCGGTAAAAACGTTATCAAAACGGCTGTAGTAGTCGTGCGCCATCTGGATCTTGCGCTTACGGTCAGCATCGTTATGCGATAAAAATGCAACCCGCGACAGCGAAAGGGTCTGATGCGCACCTGCGGCACCCAGTTCTTCCTTGCCGCGGTTGAACGCGTTGACCTGGTCGAGCATATGTTGATGATCGCCTGACAGTGGCGTGGTCTGGATATGAAAACCGCGCCTGGTGCAGTGGTAAATAGCTTCGGGAACCAGCACCGCCATCATGATCGGGATGTCGCGAACCGGACGCGGCATGATCGTCAGTGGATCAAACTGGTAGTATTTACCATCCCAGGAAACTTCTTCGTCGGCAAGCAATGCCTGCAGCACATCCAGGGATTCATCAAATTTCTCGCGGCTGATGGTAAGGGGTACGCCCATGCGATCCATCTCGAAGCCGAAAGCGCCGCGCCCGACGCCGACCATGAGTCGATGATCGGTAAAAATGTCCGCACATACGAGTTCTCCAGCGAGGATACGCATGTCGTGCAATGGCAACACCGAAACCGCGGTAATGATTTTCAGTTTCTGCGTCTGACTAGCGATCTTGACGGCAAACTGGAGCGGTGCCGGCATCATCAGGATGTTGATCAGGTGGTGTTCGGTAATGCCAACGGATTCGTAGCCGCATTGATCGGCACAGCGAGCCAGCTCGAGCATGTCCCGGTAAACACGATCGCCACCGTAGGACTTGTCGGGATAGTACGCTGAAAGCTGGATACTGAAATGCATCTAGGTTTGCCCGGACGTGATTTTCGAGCATTGTCTAATAAAAAGTTCCGGTTGACTATCCGCTGGATGAGCTCGACAAAGGTATGATTTCGATGAGCGACCCGAGTGCACGGCGAATTTCTTGAAGCGTCGGATAGTGATTACCGCCAGTGCCCCACTTTTTGGAACAAATCAACGTCTGCACGTCTGGTTGGTCCGGCGAGACGAGTTTCATTTCAACCCGATAAAGGTAATAACTCGGGGGACCATCCCAATGTCCGAACCGTCTCGACGATGAGTGAAAAATGGAAAATCCAAATCCCACAGACGCGTATAACCCCGATCCCGTATGCGTATTCTTTACAATTTCATACCGATTTATAACTCTGTCAACAGAGAAGCGGCCGGGGAATACTGAAGTCATGTAGTCCGCTTGCTTATCCGGGTTGTAAATATGCAGTCGACAGTAGGTAATCCATCGGTCTAATGCCTTCCCAGGTACCTGCAAGCCATCCTGAAAGTAGATGCGGGTATAATTCGGTAATGAGTCAAATTGCCGGTTAATCTGGACTATGAAGCCAGTATCGACCGCAGGTGAGATCGGTTCACGCGTAGCTGCACAGGCCGCAAGAAAAGTTGCGAGAAATATGGGAACTATGGTTCGACGCATGATGGTATGACCTTAGCCGCTCAGACAGGTTCGCTTTAATAGTTAGTTTTCAGTTTTACATTCTGATTAAAACGGATGCTAACACTTTAGCGGAATTGGCTCACACATCCCTGTGCTCGGTCCTTCGGACTGGAATTAAAACACTTGTATCGTCATTCCGCGGCTTGACCCGATGCGTCGAACCGGCGGGATCCAGAGATATTTGTGATCCTATGGTTCGGTTCCATTCTCCCGACCAGTTAAGCAAATAAATAAGCCTCGTACCGGGGTAAGAGGCTTATTTATTTGCTTAACTGGTCGGGGCGAGAGGATTTGAACCTCCGACCCCCTCGTCCCGAACGAGGTGCGCTACCAGGCTGCGCCACGCCCCGACGTCTAAGCCAGTTCATTCTAGGAGAATTAGCGTTACGTCACAATCTCATTTAATACCGATTGCCAGAATATGTCGGTAATTAATCCGTTAGGTCAGTTGACTTTGAATCGGATGCACCATATTTTTCGTCCAACCTAAATCCCGGTCCTGGGGGTCATACGATGGTCAGTGATAAAAAGAGTACCAAGTCCAAAAAAAAATCTATTCGTTTTAAGAAAATAAAAAAAACCGTGATTTCGACTGCCTCGTCGGTCACGGAAGACATCGATAAGGTCAAGGACGTCGTTTTACGTGATTTGCAGGAAGGTTTTGAAACAGTTTCCAGGCGTGCCAAAATCGCAAGCCGTTCGGCTGCCAGGGCAACGACAGAGATGGCCTCCACTCTTGCCGAAACCGCGTCCGATGCGAGTGTATCGGTAAAAGAGTCGATTGCTGAAAAACATTTGGCCGAAACCTTTCGTAAGCTGATTGATGATGTCGAAGAGGCTGCCGAGGAAATAAAAGAGGGAATTAATACAAGATTTAATCAACTGCGTGAAGCGGCAGCCAAAAAAATCCAGCCCGCTGATACAACAGCTAAAAAGAAATCCGCAGTGAAGAAGAAAGCCGCTATCAAAAAGAAATCGGCTGTCAAGAAGAAGGCCGCGGTGAAGAAAAAAGCTAAGCCGAAAAAAGCAGCAGTAAAGAAAAAGACGTCAGCAAAGAAAAAAACGACCACCAGGAAAGCGCCAGCCCGTAAACCTGTGGAAAAAATGAAATAAGACGCGCCCCTGCGGAGCACACTTAGTCAGTTGCAAGGTGTATCAGGATTTATCGTAGTAAATTCTGTCGAAAGCGGTCGCATTGAAACCATTCATGCGCTGGTCCCCGATCAGGATAATCGGTACTCCACGACCGTTTAATTTCTTGTATTCTTTTGCTGCCTGCTCGGATTTTTCTATATCGTGCTCGGTAAACGGTATATTGTTTTTCCTGAAGTGAAGCGCCGCCTTCTTGCAGTAGCCACACCAGCTCGTCGAATACATGACGACTCCCTTCGAGCGTGTTCGTTTGGTGATGTTGCCGGGATCGTATACAAATTCCTCGACACTAACCGAGGTGTAACTGCTGACTTTACCGGTTATTCTTTTCAGCTTGGCATTCTCGGGCGGGCTGTCACCGTAGTGGACGTTACCCTGGTCATCGACCCATTTGAAAAGCTGGCCGGAACCTACCGGGCTCGCCATAAAAAAGAACAGTGCCAGGCACGCTATCAGGAGGTGAAGTTTCTTCATCGCGGGTTTGTTTGTTACCTGCAAATGAGTATAGCAGTTGCCGTAAGCTTTACGTTTTCGCGGAGCGACTCACCAGGTAAACACCCATAACGCAAACTATCATCCCGCCTATCGAGGCTAGTCCCAACGTTTCGCCGAACAGGTAGTGTGCCTCGACCACGACCAGTGGTGGCACCAGGTAAAACATGCTCGATATTCTGCCGGCTTCGCCGTGCCTGATGATGTACATCAGCAGCATGACGGCACCGAGCGATAATCCCAGGACCTGCCAGGTCAGCGCAATCGAGAAAGTCGGTGTCCAGTCAATCGTCCAGGTTTCGCTGAACAGCAATGCGAAGAACGCCGTGGCTAAAGATCCGGCAACGTATTGCATCAACGTGCCGGGCAAGAGTTGCGACTGATCGCAGAATTTCTTCTGGTAAAACACCCCGCAGGCCATCGACATCAGGCTCACCAGGCACATACCCAGGTCGAAGAGATCGAGGCCGCCGCTAAGCCCGAGGGATATTCCGTACTTGCCGACAATGACGATGCCAATGCCGATAAAGCCGATCAGCAATCCGGCGAATTTGCGAAAATCGAGATGCTCACCGATATACAAGCTCGCCAGGGTCATCGTCAAAATGGGTTGCACGCCGATTATGATGGCAACGATACCCGACGGTACCCCGTTCTTGATGGGCCAGAACAGGAAACCGAGGTAGCCGCAATGCAGCAATGCGCCGGTTACCATGTCGTGCCGGAACGACCAGATACGGCGCGGTAAGCTGGCACCGAGCACGAGCAGGATCGGAACCAGCGCCAACGTGGTGATGGTAAATCGCAGGCACAGAAAAACGAACGGGTCCGCATTCTGCATGCTGTACTTGGCCGCGATAAACCCCGTGCTCCAAAGCGACACGAATATCAGCGGGGCAACACGCAGCAACAGGGCCTGGCTAGGCACCACCTTTACCCATTGCGTTTAATCGGGTACTGCAGAATCAGGGCTTGATTTCGAGCAGTTCGACTTCGAATACCAGGGTTTCAAATGGCCCGATAGAACCACCGGCCCCGCGCTCACCGTAACCGAGTTCATACGGGATCACGAACTGGAATTTACTACCGACGCTCATCAACTGCACACCTTCGGTCCAGCCAGGGATAACCTGGTTGAGCGGAAAAGTCGCTGGCGAACCACGTGAATAAGAACTGTCGAACTCGGTACCGTCGATTAATGTACCGCGATAGTGAACCGTGACTTCATCGGTCGCCGTGGGTTTCGGACCATCGCCGGCGGTAATCTCGAGGTATTGCAACCCGGACGCGGTGACTTGTACACCTTCTTTCTCGGCATTGGCCTTGAGGTAATCCTGGCCGCGCATCTTGTTTGCTTCAGATTGCTCGGAAAATGCCTTTTCCAACTGTGCATTGAGGGCTTCGCCGGCATCGTCCAGACTCATCAGGGTCTCCTGGTCCTTGTGTTGTGCCTTTATTCCCTGCAATAGCAGATCATAATCAACGTCGCCATACTGCTTGAGCACGCGTTCACCGATCACCATACCGAGTCCATAGCTGAAGCGGTCATCATCGGTTTCGAGGCTGGTACGAGTCTGTGCCTCATCCTTTTTCTCACAGGCGGCAAGACCTAGTAACAGTGCTGTCAGCACGAGTACTTTGAATTTCATTTTTGGGTTCCTTAATGTTAGGTTTATTCTGACACGATCCGGGCGATTACATTCATAAAATCGCCGATCTTGACCAGTGATGGAAAGTGACGGCCCATGATAATACCATCACTTGTGGCTCGATACTCGACCGGTTTGCTACCGGTGTGTTCAGTAGTATAGACCCGCGCAATCAGATCGCCATCGCGCACCGGATCTCCGAGGGAAACACAGGGTTCGAGCAAGCCATTGTGCTCCGAAAATACGTAGGCGTTTTCCTGCTGCATGTCGAGCTTGATACTGGCCTGATCGGGCTGAACGGGCGCGGCGTCGAGAATCCCGGCATGCACCAGGAAATTGTGTACGCCGCGTTTAGCCACCTCGGCCGTACGGGGACTGCTGCTGCCGCCGCCACCAAGTTCGGTAGATACGAATACCTTGCCCATCGCTTCAGCCTGGGTGTCGTACATGCCACCCGCGTCAATCTCGATCAGGCTCAGGTAATAGGGCGCTGAGAAAGCCAGCGTTGCCGCCTCGCAGGCCCGCTGCTGGGACTTGTCTTCAAGTTCGTGGTAAGCGGCGAACGGCAGAAACTCGAGTGTTTTGCCGCCCGAGTGAATGTCGAGTACATAGTCACACAGGGGTAACAGCGTGCGCGTAATGTAATCCGCGATGAGCTGGGTGACGGTACCCGATTCCTGTCCGGGAAAAATTCGGTTCATATTGAGTTGATCGATGGGTGATACCCGTGCCGCTGCCTGAAACGCGGGGTAATTCATCATTGGGATGATGATTACGAGTCCGCGGACCTTGTCGATGTCGATGGTATTGGCGAGATGGTGCAACGCGATCGGTCCTTCGTATTCGTCACCATGATTGGCGCCGGTCAGAATTGCACCCGGACCATCGCCATTTTTGGCTACCGTAATCGGCAGCATGATGGATCCCCAGGCGGAATCGTTACGCGAATACGGTATCTTCAGGAAACCGTGTTGCAAACCGTCGCGGGCTAAATCTATGGTTGCTGATATCGGATTCGCCATATTTATTTCACCAGCAGTCGTTGTTCTACTTTGGCCAGGCTTTCGTAACCGGATTCGGTTACAACCACAGACTCGGTTATTTCGAGACCACCATCGTCGAGCCAGAGCGCGGGCATGAAGTGGAAGGTCATGTTCGGCCTGAGCTCGGTCTTGTCTCCGCGACGCAGGCTCATGGTACGCTCTCCCCAGTCGGGCGGGTAGGACAGGCCAATCGAATACCCGGTGCGGTTTTCTTTCTTGAAGCCATGTTTCTCGAGGGTATCGAAAAATGCAATTGCAACATCTTCACAGAGCTTACCCGGCTTGGCATTTTCAAGTCCTGCATGCATCGCGTCAATCACGGCTTTCTCGGCATCGAGATATTTTCGTGGCGGATTGCCAAGCGAAATCGTGCGCGACAACGGACAGTGGTAGCGCTTATGGCACCCGGCGATTTCAAAAAAAGTGATATCGCCTGCCTTTAACCTGGAATCATCCCAGGTCAGATGCGCCGCGGTGGCATCCATTCCGGTTGGCAGTAGTGGCAATATCGCCGGATAGTCGCCCCAGTACTCGTCCTTGCCGGCGATACCGGTGCGAAATATTTCGGCGGCGAGCTCATTTTTCTTGAGGCCGGGTTCAATCATTTCATAAATCCTGGTGTGCATGGCCTCGACGATGCGGGCCGCACCACGCATGTAGTCAAGTTCCTGCTCGGACTTGATGATGCGTTGCCAGTTGACGAGTGCAGTTGCATCGATCAGCGTTGTATTCGTTAAATGAGTTTGCAGCGATAGAAATGCCGCGGCGGAAAAGTAATAGTTCTCCATTTCCACACCGATGGATCCCCGATCCAGTTTCATTTCGCGCAATACTTCCGACAGGTGATCCATCGGATGACAGACGTCTGATTGCACGAAGTGATCGGGGTACTTCAGTATATTGTCGTCGTCGAGATAGGTGGTACGCACCGCGCCGGGTGCATCGATACCTCGACCCCACCAGACAGGCTCGTGGTCGTGCTGCACAATCACGCACTGGTGGGTGTAGAAAGACCAGCCGTCGTAACCGGTAAGCCAGGCCATGTTGGACGGGTCGACGATGATCAGGCAATCGATATTTTTGTCGGACATCGCGGCCCGGGTCCGGTCTAGTCGTTGCGCATATTCATCCAGGGAAAAGTTAAGCTTCGCGTCTTTCGGCATGATTGATTTCTCTAGGTAACGAAGTTTGTGCCAGCCTGATGCTGCTGGCAAAGTTTGAAAGCCAGGGTTGCGATCGCGGTATCCTGGATGCCGGTACCGGTCAAATCACACAGGGTTATGTCGTCGCTGTTGGCACGCCCCATTTTCTGTTGCGAGATTACCTGGCCGAGCTCGGGGTATTCAGTCTCCGGGTTTACCAGCTTTTTGTCGATTGCGTGGTGTAGCTCACCAAGCAGCCTGGCCTGCGACAGGCAGTCACAAAAGTACTGCGCTTTATCGCCGATGATGTCAGGCTCGATTTCTTTTTTATGCTCAGAGTCGGATCCCATGGCGGTAATATGTTGTCCGGCTTTGATGTGCTCCGCCATGAGGAATGGTCGGGTCGAAGGTGTTGTCGTGACAATGATGTCGGCATCGGCCGTTGCGGTTGCAACATCAGGAGAGGCCGTGACTTTTATTCCGAGACCATTACTTAGTTCTTCGGCCCTTGCCTCGGCCTTGTCGGGATTCCGGGCCCAGATTGTCGCCGACTCGATATCACGCACCAGGGTGAGGGCCTCCAGTTGAAGGCCACCCTGAACCCCGGCACCAAGAATAGCGGCGTGGCGACTGTCTGCACGCGCCAGGTACTTGGCCGCGACCGCGCCTGCAGCGGCCGTACGAACATCCGTCAGGTAGCCATTATCGAGTAACAGCGCCTCGACCATGCCGGTGCGCGTGCTAAACAAAACCATGAGCCCGTTGACGCTGGGCAGACCGAGATCGGGATTATCGAAAAATCCCGGACTGATCTTGATCGCCAGGCTATCGACACCCGGGATGTAAGCCGTCTTGACGTCGATCTCGCCGTTGTTTTCAACGATATCCAGGCGCATGATGGGAGGCATAACGACTGACTTGGTGGCAAGCGCGTGAAACGCGTTTTCCACGCATTCCACGGCAGCCAGGTCCAGCTGAATCTGGCTGCGCAGTTCGGCCTCGGTAAGAATTTTTATATCCGCCACTAGCGTTCGAATGCCTCCTGGTTGATGATTTTTCGATGGAGTTCCATGTCGATATTTTTTCCGCTCAACAGGACGATGGTCTTTGTGCCTGGAGTAATCTTCCCGGCCAGTAGCGCCGAGATTCCAACCGCACCGCCGCCCTCGAGAATCACCTGTTCCTCGAAATAGGCATGCCGAATACCGGCCGCGATTTCATCCTCGGTCAGCAATACGATCTCATCGACATAATCACGTACCATATTGAACGTCAGCTTATTTTCGAGGCCTATGCCGCCGCCGAGTGAATCGGCGAGGGTTGGCAACTCCTCGACTTCGATCGGTTTACCTGCCTGTTGCGATGCCGCCATCGCGCAACCACGCTCCATTGAAATACCGATAATACGCACATCCGACTTTTGCGACTTAAGCGCGAGCGCAATTCCGGAAATCAAGCCACCACCGGAGATCTGTACCAACACGGTATCGACATCGGGCACCTGTTCCAGCATTTCGAGACCAAGCGTGCCCTGTCCGGCGATGACATGGGGATGGTCAAAGGGTGGAATCATGGTATAGCCTTCCTCGTCTACCAGGCGCTTGGCTTCGACCTCGGCTTCGTCCTGGGACATACCGATTATCCGGGTCTCGGCACCCAGTGCGCGAATCGCTTTGAGTTTGTTTTCCGGCACCAGTTCAGACATGCAAATGATGCAGGGTACGCCAGCCTGCTGTGCGGAGTAGGCGAGTGCACGACCGTGATTCCCCGTCGACACGGCGGTTACCCCTGTGGTTTCGGGGTCGAGTTGGAGCACCGAGTTCATCGCGCCACGCAGTTTGAACGCACCGGTGGTTTGCAGGTATTCGTGCGCCAGCAATAAATCGCAGGAAAACTGTCCGGAAAGTGATGGCGAGCTGGTAATCCGCAGCGGGATAATGTGCGGACCGATTCGTGTGCGCGCGGCCTGGATATCTTCGAGCTGTATTGGAATACTCATGAATTCTGGCAATGCTGGTGTAGGATGCGCGCGCACATCAGGTCAAGGTGGCCGCCACCACCGTTTTTAAACACGGTAATTTCATCGTCGGATTGACGTCCGGGGTGACGCGACTGGCACAGATCGGACAGGTCGGCGAGTACGTCGGTTTCATTGATTGCGCCGCTGGCCAGCGGAATCATCAGTTCGCCAATGTGATGAATCGTGGTTTCGCGTGCGTCGACAAACAGGCTGCCACGTTGCAGGCATTGGTCATCGGCTTCGCGCATATCGGCCGTATAAGCGCCGATCAAATCAACATGAGTACCCGGCTTAAGCCATTCGCCGTGTAAGATCGGTTGCTCGCATCCGATTGCAGAACAGATCAGGTCAGCCGTGCCGGCGCTTGCCTCGATGTCGGTCACGGGCGTGAAGCTGACCTCGGGAATCCGTGTGGAAAGGCTGGCGCAGAGATCCTCGGCCTTGTCAGTAGTTCGATTCCAGATGCGCACAGTTTTCAACGAGGGCCGTATTTCGCAGTGCGCCGCTACCAGGTGAGGGGCCATCTGTCCGGCACCGATCATCAGCATCGATTCAATGTTTTCACGCGACAGCAAACGGCTGCCGAGTGCCGAATCAGAAGCCGTCTTTAACCAGGTCAGGGCGGTACCGTCGAGGCAGGCGATCGGTGTTCCGTTTACGCCTTCGAATAAAATATAGACGGCCTGGATCGACGGCCAGGTGCGTTCCTGGTTGTTACGCGGAAATATGGTGATAACTTTCGCCCCGACCGCTTTTTCCGGTTGCCATCCGGTGCGAATAAAAAAATGACTGACATTGCTGTTTTCGTCCGTTGATTCCATCAGCATTTCGTCAACCAGTCCGATCGGTTCACGGTGCATCGCGGCCAGTTCATCGACCAGTGTCGTGAACGAAGTAGCATTCAGAATCTTATCGGCGTCGAGCATCAGCATGCATCGGTTCCCCATGAGCGCAACAGATTGTAGACTGGGACTTTTTCCAGGCGCTCTCGAGTGTACTGAAATCGTGCCGGATTTAACAATTCATATTTAGTGGAGACGGTGTGGTCGAGATAACAAATGAATTGGGCCAACCTATTGGATTTCCGGTTCCCGACTGGCAACCCTGCGAACACCCGCGCGGTGCGATTATGGACGGCAGCCTGTGCCGTCTGGTACCCATCGAAATCGATTTGCATGCCAACGATCTGTTTACCGCTTTTAGTCGGGATAAGGATCAGCGCAACTGGACTTACCTCCCGTACGGACCATTTGCCGACGAGGGAGATTTTCGTTCCTGGATATTTTCGAACTGTATCGGCGATGATCCCTGCTTCTTCAGCGTCATTGACCTGGCCACCGGAAAAGCGGTCGGCGTCGCCAGCTATCTGCGTATCGAACCGGGGGTCGGTGTCATTGAAGTGGGTCATATCCATTTTTCACCCAGCATGCAGGGCAAGCCAATTTCGACCGAGGCGATGTTCCTGATGATGCGCCAGGTGTTCGATGTCTGGGGTTACCGGCGTTACGAATGGAAATGTGACGCTTTGAACGCACCTTCTTGCGCTGCTGCGCAACGGTTGGGATTCATGTTCGAAGGTATTTTCCGTCAGGCCACCATTTACAAGCAACGTAACCGCGATACGGCCTGGTTTTCAATACTGGATCGAGAATGGCCAACCGCAAAGGCTGTATTCGAACAATGGCTGAGCACGGAAAACTTCGATAGCGAAGGCACTCAGAAAACCAGCCTTTCGCATTCAATGCAACAGGCCCTGGCGGGCTTGCGCTAAAGTTCCGCGGCGCGCAAAGTTTCGACCAGCGTCTTGCAGTCGAGCAG
>JAOTYD010000034.1 GCA_029862005.1 Gammaproteobacteria bacterium
CTTCCTTGACCGTGCTCTGAATACCGACCGCACCCCAGTGCTGACCGACCAGTTCCATTAGCGCGGCGGCAACGCCCTGCACCGAGAACTGCAGGTTGATGACTAGCTTGTCGCCATTGGGCAGCTCGCGGAAACCGTCGCCATCACGATCCTTCAGACCGATCTCATCCAGCAACTTGTTGGCCAGTTTCGGATCATGCTGTGCGTAGTACTGCTTCCATTTATCGTCAACGAACGGGGGTGAATCGGTGAAACCAACATATTGCTTGCCTTCACCCATGCCGAAAAACGCGGCCTCGTTAATTTCGTTACGATTGATCGCGACCGACAATGCCTGGCGGAAGCGCAAATCGGCGAACACCTTGCGCTTCTCCAGGTCCTCGTGGGTCATGTTGATGCCGAGTGTTGTCATCGTGACTTCGGGACGCAGGTGAACGGTGTAGTTGCCCTTCTCCTGGTTTTCCAGCAACAGCGGCGCAGTTGACAACTGTAGCGATTGCGCCTTGAAGTCGGCCTCGGCGTTAACCAGCTTAAGCAAACGTACCTCGTCCTCGTTGACAAAAATCTCGTCCTGCTCGCTGACGTAAGGCAACTGGTTACCGGCGGTATCGACCTGGAAGAAATACGGGTTTGCCACCAGGTGACGGCCCTCGGTGGACTCCGAAATCAGGATATGTGATTCAAGTGTCGGCATGGTATCGGCCGGCAGGTTGGCCGCCTTGTCGGGGCTGCGCAGCATCGGGGTCGGCGTGTCGGTCCAGTCCGAGTTGCCGTAGTAATTCGACAATACCTCGAGACCGTTTTCGAATCCGGCGGCTTTCGCCATCTTGTCGGCATCAGGATTCAGCTCCGGATCCCACTTACCGAGGAAGTGCTTGGGCTGAAAACCCTGCGCGTAAGAGTTGGCGAAATGCACCAGCAGGCCCGGTTTCGGTGCTGGCAGGTTGAAACGAACGGTTTGCGGATCGATTACGTCGACCGTCATCGGCTTGTCGGCAACCAGCACGTAGTTTTTCGGCTTTTCGAATACATTGGGATTCAACGAAAGATTTTCATACCAGTATTCGACATCTTCCGCGGTGAACGGATGGCCGTCGGACCACTTGTGACCCTTGCGCAGGAAGAAGGTTAACTGGGTGTAATCATCATTCCATTCCCAGCCCTTGGCGACATTCGGAACGATAGTCTGCAGGTCATCGGAATAACGCACCAGGTTGACGTGACGAACCGCGAGGAAGTCGGAGGTACCGGCCTCGGTTGCATTCGACAACATGTCAAAGACTCCGCCATATTTACCGATGCTGTCATAGGGCGCAACTACCAGCGGCTCTTCCGGGATGCGCTGCTCCAGCGGCGGTAAATCGGGATTACCGCGGATGCGCTTGTTCAATTTTGCAATGTCGGGATTGGCTTTAAATGACAGCTTGCACTTGGCCAGTGATTCGAACTCGGCAAGGTCATACTGTTGCGGGTATTTTCCCGCGGGGACTCCTTTTGGATCGGCTACAGTTGCCGCCGGACAGTCCATGGCAAAAGCCTGGGAACCGAGTCCAAGCTGTAATACCGAGAGCGCAAATCCTGCGCACACGGCCAGCCCTAATTTTTTAGAGTTAAAACGTTTCATTACTGATGTCCTCAGGATATATTCGGTTGTTGTCATAACGCTACTTTTCTTGTTTTCGTCTGCCGCACATCTTAGATCGTGGTGCAGCCGAACTAAGGTATACCGAGTGCGCGCAAGTTGCAAGTAGCGCTCGCGCTATTCTCAGGCCCGTTAAGCACACTCCGCGACACAAAAAATAACCAGCCAAAAGCAGAGTTGGCAATCATGACGGCGTTATGTACCAAATCTATGGCACCAGTGCGTTTTATATAACCGATGCCGATTTGTCAATTGCCGAATTAATGAGCGGTTTGGAGCAACTCTATCCAGTGCACAACGGGTATTTTATTGCTCTGGGCAAGGTGCAACTGACAGCCGATGTTTGCCGTCGCGATCACATCGGGCTGATTAACCGACAATGCCCTGATCTTGTTGGTACGCAATTGCTCGGCCATGGTGGGCTGCAGCATCGAGTAAGTCCCTGCCGAGCCGCAGCACAGGTGCGCCTCCTCGACCTCGCAGATTTCATAGCCTGCCTTTGCCAGCAAGGCTTCGACCCGGTGGTTGATTCCAAGGCCGTGCTGCATGGTACAGGGCGTATGAACCGCGACACGTTTTGCGGGCAAAATGCCCGCCTGGAATTGCTCGACTTCGGCTCCGACCAGTTCGATAAGGTCACAATATAGCGAACTGACTGTTTTGGCTTTATTCGCGTAGTCGGGATCGTTCGCGAGCAGGCGTCCATAATCCTTGACGCTGACCCCACAACCGGTAGCCGTCACTACGACTGCCTCGACCCCTGCTTCAATATGCGGCCACCAGCTATCAATCAGCTTTTTAACCTGCCCCATGGCGTATTTGGGCTCCGAGGTATGTAACGCCGCGGCGCCACAGCACAGGTTACCCGGCACTTCGATGACCTCTATCTCGAATCGATTGAGCAGATTGCTGGCGCAGGCATTGGTATTCGGCGCCAACGCGGGTTGCACGCAACCTGCCAGCATCAGTACCTTGCGTGCATGCGCTGTATTGATCCGCTCAACCGGCACCTGCCGCATCGGCACTGACTCTTTCAGGGTGGATGGCAGCATCCATGCGAACGCCTGTCCCATGCGAATCGACAGCGCGAACAGCCAACCGGAGTTAATGAATCGAACGATACCCCAGCGCCGGGCGCGATCCCACCAGGGGCGTGGCAGCTCTTGCTCGATCGATTCTTTCCCGATTTCGAGCAGGTGACTGTACTGGACCCCCGACGGACAGGTGGTTTCGCAGGCACGACAGGTCAGGCAGCGATCGAGGTGCTTCAGCATTTGTGCGTTGGCGGGCTCACCCTCGAAGAACTGCTTCATCTGGTAAATTCGGCCGCGCGGGCCATCGAGTTCGTCGCCTCGTATCTGGTAGGTCGGGCAGGTCGCGTTGCAAAAGCCGCAGTGCACGCACTTGCGCAAAATCGTGTCGATTGCCTCGGCATGAGGACTCTGTTGAATTTTTGGCGCGAGGTTGGTTTGCATATTTAGAGGCCCGGGTAAATCCTGCCCGGATTAAAGATTCCGGCTGGATCAAAACTGGACTTGAGGTTGCGCTGCAGTTTCAGCATCGCCGGGGATAGTGGATGGAATACCGGCACGTCGATGCCATGCCCTCGAAATGCACAGACGCTGCCGCTCATACCCCCCGCTTCATTGCGCAACGATGAAATATCAACCTCACCTCGTAGCCAGCGCTGTGCACCGCCCCATTCGATTAACTGCGTCGCCTCGCCCAGCCAGTCGAGACTCGCCGGCGGCAACGAAATCCGGGTTAACGGTTGCTCTACATCGAAGAAATCCAGGGTTTGCTCTTTCAACTCGCTCCAGCTGAAATCTGCCGCATCTCCACCAAGCTGGCCCACTGCCTGCTGCACCCCTTGCGCACTACCCGACAAACGCAACAGGCTACGCCCGGCAACCCACGAAGAGGCCGAAATCGGGAAAGGTTGCGAGCCGAGCTCATTAATCCACCGGATATGTTGGTCGGCGCTACCATGCTCATAGGCAAGCGTCAATTCAGTTTCATAAATCGGAATGACCCGGATTGAAACCTCCAGGATGACGCCCAGTGTGCCGAGCGAGCCGACCATCAATCGCGATACATCGAAACCCGCGACGTTCTTGATGACGCGCCCGCCGAAATGATTGATTTCGCCATGACCATCGAGAATCTTAACGCCGAGCACAAAATCCCGAATACCGCCGGCGAAAGCCCGACGAGGGCCGGCCAGGCCGCTCGCAACCATGCCGCCGATGGTCGCATCCCGACCATAGCAAGGCGGCTCGAAGCCAAACATTTGCCGGTGCTCGGCCAGCAGCGCCTCGACGTCGCGCAGCTTGCAACCGGCGCGCAGCGTGATGACCAGCTCGGCGGGATCGTAGTCGATTATCCCGCTATGACCCGAGATGTCGACCGGCAGGGCCTCGAAAGACTCGCCATAGAAGCGTTTACTGCCGCCACCGATAATTTCAATTTCGCCGCCGGTAGCGGCGACTGCTACGATTTGGCTCGTGAGTTCCGCTTCGATATCGACATCGGCGATCGAGCTCATTAAAAGCGGTCCAGTTCTGGAAACGGCAGTTTACCCTTGTGTACATGCATTGCGTTGAATTCGGCACAACGTGCCAGCGTCGGAATGGCTTTTCCCGGATTCAGAATCTTGAGTGGATCGAAACACTCACGAATCGCGTGGAACTGTTCGCGCTCGGTTTCGCTGAACTGCACGCACATCTCACCGAGTTTTTCGACGCCGACTCCGTGTTCTCCGGTAATCGTGCCGCCATGATGAATACAAAGTTGCAGAATCTTGCTGCCGAGCTCCTCGGTTTTTTCGAGCTCGCCTTCATTATTACCATCGTACAGGATAAGCGGGTGCAGGTTGCCATCGCCCGCATGGAAAACGTTGGCCACCGCCAAACCATATTCTTCCGACAGCTGGCGCACCCCCGCCAGAACCGCCGACAGTGCCTTGCGTGGAATAGTGCCATCGATACAGTAGTAATCCGGGGAGATTCGACCGACAGCCGGAAATGCCGCCTTGCGCCCGGACCAGAACAGCAGGCGCTCGGCTTCATCCCGGGCGAGACGGGTTTCGGTCGCACCGCCCTGTTTAAGCACGTTTTCGACCAGTTCGATTTGAGACAGCACTTCTTCCTCGGTGCCATCGAGCTCGCAAATCAGTATCGCTTCCGCTTCGATCGGATAGCCCGCATGCACAAAGTCTTCCGCGGCCCGAATGGCCGGGTTATCCATCATTTCAATCCCGGCTGGAATAATGCCTTCGGCGATAATGGCTGCAACGCTATCGCCCGCCTTTTCGACCGAGTCGAATACGCCCATGACGACGCGCGCACAGCGCGGAATGGGCAACAGCTTGACCGTGACTTCAACCACGATGCCGAGCATACCCTCGGAGCCCACCAGCAACGGCAAAAGGTCATAGCCGTCGACCTGCAGCGAGCGTTGATCGATTTCGAATATGTCGCCCTCGGCACTGACGACCTTGAGCGCGAGAATATTGTGCAGTGTCAGGCCATATTTCAGACAGTGAACGCCACCCGCATTTTCGGCGACATTCCCGCCGATGGAACAGGCTATCTGCGACGATGGGTCCGGCGCATAGTAAAGACCCTGTGACTTAACCGCTTCGGAAATCGCCAGGTTCGGCACCCCGGGCTCAACCACGGCGAGGCGCGATAACGGATCGATCCTGAGTATTCGATTCATTTTGGCCAGGCTGAGCACGACACCTTCGGCATGCGGCAGCGCACCGCCGGACAAGCTGGTTCCGGCCCCGCGGCTGACCACCGGCAAACGTTGCGCATGGCAAACCCGCATCACCTGCTGAACCTGCTCGATGTTCTCAGGCAGCAGCACCAGCAGCGGTTGCTGCCGATAGGCGCTTAATCCATCGCATTCATAAGCGTTTAGCGAGGTCGGTTGATCGATCACGTTCTCGAGGGCAAGAAACTCCCTGAATTTGGTGGCAAGTTTTTCTCGGTGAGTCTGTGACATGCGAGGTATGCTAGCATTTTGGCTTATTTTTGAAAGGCATTACGACGAATGAC
Source organism: Gammaproteobacteria bacterium (assembly GCA_029862005.1). NCBI lineage: Bacteria > Pseudomonadati > Pseudomonadota > Gammaproteobacteria > Gammaproteobacteria bacterium. The sequence goes on from JAOTYD010000034.1 coordinate 5,704, forward strand.
CCGCATTGTTTACCTGAATGGCGATTACTTACCTGCGAACGAGGCCAGGATTTCGATTTTCGATCGCGCGGTCACATTCGCGGATGCGATCTACGAGGTCGCCGGCGTACTCGACGGCAAACTGATCGATTTTGAACACCACATGCAGCGTTATTTCAACTCGCTGGCGAAGCTTGACATCGAGTCACCGCTTGATCAGCAGCAAATCCTGGACGCGTTTCGTCAACTGGTCGAACTCAATCAAGTCGACGAGGGCCTGGTCTACATGCAGGTGACCCGCGGCGTCGCCGAACGCGACTTCGTCTGGCCCGAAGATATCAAGCCGAACCTGTTCATGTTTACCCAGCCAAAGGCATCCATCGAAAACGAGGCCGCCGAGACCGGGATTAACCTGGCGAGTACACCCGACATACGCTGGGCACGACGCGATATCAAGTCGGTGAACCTGCTGGCGCAGGTGCTGGCCAAGAAAGCGGCGCATGATGCCGGTGCTTACGAGGCCCTGATGATCGATACTGACGGCTACGTGACTGAATGTGGCAGCACCAGTTTTTATATCGTCAAGGACGACCTGATCCTGACGCGGCCGCTGAGCAACGATATCCTGCCGGGAGTAACGCGTCGTGCCGTGGTCGCGCTGTGCAATACCCACGGGCTCAGACTGGTGGAGAGCAAGTTTACGCTTGACGAGGCAAAAAATGCCGACGAAGCCCTGATCAGCGGTGCGTCTACTTATGTCTTGCCAGTGGTTAAAATCGACGACCAGGCAATCGGCAACGGCATCCCCGGTGAGTTGAGTCTTCGCCTGCGCGAAATTTATATCGACTATGCGCGCGCCTCGCTGGTTTGAAATCGAACCCTGACACTAAGCCCACCCAGGTCAGATTCGCCCATTTCAATCTGCGCTGCATGAATCTGGGCAATCGACTTGACAATGGAAAGGCCGAGACCAGCGCCTGGCGCATTGGTATCACCGGCGCGATAAAACCGTCCCAGCACTTTTTCATGCTCGTTTGAATCGAGGCCGACTAGGGGCTTAGCCGGAGGCAGCAAAATTCTCTAGTTTCTCAAGCAGTTCAATGGGGACAGTAACGCCATCGGTTTCGACCCGCAACCTGGTCTCGTGACGGCGCGCGCCCGGCAAACGCACACCCGGTTCCTGCGCCAGTGCGGTCAGCATGGTTTCGAGTCGTGTGGAGTAGGCCTTATCTCCTCCCGGGGCAAATGCACCCGGCGAGATCGCGATAAAAAACTGGCCTACCTTGGGTTCACCGCCGGTGTTGTCCTTGAACACCGGTGCCTGGAACGAGCAGTGTGGACCACTTAACACGCCCGCGAGCAGATCGACCAGCAGGCCGAGCAACATACCCTTGTAGCCACCGGCGGGTGCCAGCGCACCCCCGTTGATCACGGCGGCAGCATCGGTGGTATCGTTGCCATCCTTGTCGTAACCCCAGCCAACCGGGATCGATCGGCCTTCGGCTGCGGCTTTCTTGATCGTTACCAGTGCGACCTGGCTGGTGGCCATATCGGCAATGACAGGAACATTGCCATTACGCGGAATCGCAAATGCCATCGGGTTGGTGCCGAAGAACGGTCGCGCACCGGGGGCCGGGGCCACCGCCGACGGCGAATTCGCGAAGCCGATCCCGATTAAACCGGCGCCCGCCATGCGTTGCACGAACCAGCCCACGACACCTGCAGAGTAGGAATCGACGATCGACAGCGCGGCAATTCCCTGGGACCTGGCTAGTGCATAAAAATCGGTTTCACTGTCGACGAAAGCTGCGTGCGCAAAACCGCTATCGGCGTGCGCGCGCAATGCAGATGGGGTTATCTGCGCATGCGAGGGCTGTGCATCACGATTGATTTTGCCGACCTGCAAATGTCCGCAGTATAGCGGTAGGTATCCAAGCCCGACGGTGCGGATGCCATCGCACTCTGCATCCACTACCGATTGCACCGCGATATCCAGCTGCTGCCCGTGGGCGCCGCAGCCCGCGAGCGCCCGTCGAGCCAGGTCATCAACCTCGGCCAGGGTCAACACTTTACTTTGTTCGGTCATGTCCTGTTCCTCCATTGTCATTCCCGCGTAGGCGGCGGTCCGGCGGTCCGGAATATTGTCATCGAGACACCCCTGCAAGATCCTGGTACGGGGCAGCGATAATGCTTTAAGGCGTTAGTTTCTGTAAAACGTCCTGCGAACCCTGCGTCACAAAACCCGCATCCACGCCGGCACAAATAAGCCTGTAGCCCTGGTCAATATAGGGTTGAACACTCTCCGCGGTCACGCCGAAATAGCCCAGTGCAACGTCATTCTGCTGGCAAACCCGGGTGACTTTATCGATCGCCCTGACGACTTCGGGATGATCGATCTCGCCCATTTTATTCATGCTGGCAGAGAGATCATAAGGGCCGACGAAGACCGCGTCGATACCGTCGACTTGTGCAATTTCTTCGATATTGTCGACCGCTTCGATGTGTTCAGCCTGGACGATCACCGCGAGGTGCTCGTTTGCCGATTCCACGTAACTGGCAAAATCCAGCCCGTATCCCTGGGCGCGCGCCAGCCCGACGCCGCGCCCACCCTGCGGTGGATACTTGCACCACTCAACAATGCGCCGGGCCTCATCGGCGCTATTGACCTGCGGCGCGATAATGCCATCGGCACCGATATCGAGAACCTTCTTAATCTCGCTCTCGGTCCTGGCGGCCACCCTGATAATACCGGCGCTGCGTCCCGCAACCGCCTGCAGCATGCGCTGCCAGTCAAGCGTTGATAACGGGCTGTGCTCACCATCCATGAACAGCCAGTCAAATCCACATTTGGTCACCATTTCCGCGATCTCGGGCGCCGGTATCGTCAACATCGTACCGAGTAGTAATTCATTATTTCGTAGGCGTTGGGTAAAGTTCATATTCTGGAATCAGGTCAGTCTGGTATATCCGGGATTAAACACCAATGCTCTTCGCCATCAACGAAGCGCACAGCAGTATCCCGCCGATTAGCACTAGTTCCCAGTGGATAGCACTTTTCAGGCGTTTTACGGTCGCGCTCTTCAAATCAGGTACAATACCTTGGCTAAGTTCACTATTCCAGCGCACATACTGAATCGTCGGGTAGAGCGAAATGAGCGCGGTAACAATGAACAGCCCGAGTTTAATCTGGAAAAACGTGTTGGCGAAATAATAGTCGCTGCCCTTTTCAAAATAGAACACGCGCAGAAACCCGAACACCAGTAACAGCGTGGCAGCAATCCCGACGACCCGGTCCGCACGCTGTATCCTTCTCGCGGTCTTGACGCTCAGCGATTCGGTAATCAGCGCAAGTTCAATTACCAGGGCTGCAGCCAGCGCAAAAAATGCCAGGAAGTGACCGAACGCGATGAGCGCGGCCGCAATCACTACGGCGAAATCCGATTCATCGCCCAACCGCCCTCGACCGGGGTATAGACGATGCGATCATGGAGGCGATTATCCTGCCCCTGCCAGAATTCAAAATACTCGGGTACCAGGCGATAGCCAAGCCAGGTCTCCGGGCGCGGCACATCACCGTCGGGATAGGCCGCACGCAGACGCAATACTTCATCCTCCAGGTGACTGCGACTCTCTACATCTGCCGACTGGTGAGACGCCGCGGCACTAAAGCGACTGCCTTCCGGCCGCATCAGGAAATATTTTTCTGCATCAACGACCGGCAGCATTTCTACCTTGCCGTGAACGCGTACCTGGCGACTGAAATCGCGCCAGTGAAACAACAGCGCGGCCTGGGGATTCGCTTCGATCTCCTGACCCTTCTGGCTGCGCGCATCGCTGTACCAGCAGAATCCTTCGTCATCAACGTGCTTGAGCAGGACTATCCGGGCGGATGGTCTGCCACCTGAGTCCGCAGTGGCCAGCGTCATCGCGGTAGCATCGAGCAGTTCCAGATCACGCGCACGCTGTAACCAGCGCCCGAACTGCACAATTGGATCCGGATCCATGTCCTTCCTGTAGATTCCATGCGCTTCGTAATCACGGCGCACATCACTCAGGTCGATTTCGATCGCCATTAAAATACCTTGCTGAACAGGGCCTGCAGTGCTTCCCAGGATTTTTCGTCGGCAGATTGCTGGTAACCCAGGTCGATACCATATTTTTTTGCGTTTACGTCCGCTTCCGGATTACTGAAACCGTGTTTTGCTTCCGCCAGCAGCAAGACTTCATAGTCTGCTTTCGCCGCCTCCATTTCCTGTTTAAAGCCCTCCAGGTCTTCCATGGTTACCATCGAATCGGCGGCTCCGTGGCACACGAGGATTCGTGGCTTGATGCTGCCGGGCTCGGCGGTGTGAAAAGATCCCAATGCACCGTGGAAACTTGCCACGGCCAATAACGGCAGGCCGATTCGTGCCATGTGCAGTACCATCGCGCCACCAAAGCAGTAACCGATTGCCGCGGTACGCCCGGGATCAACTCCCGGCTGACTCAGCAATACATCGTAGCCTGCCTTGAGTGCGGCGGTGCCGGTTTCCATGTCGTTTAGGACCCCGGTCATCAACGCACCAGCCTGATCGGTGTCCTGCGCAACGGCCCCGCCACCATACATGTCGATCGCGAGCGCGACGTATCCAAGCTCCGCGAGCATGTGCGCACGGCGCACGATGTAATCGTTCAAACCCCACCATTCGTGCACGATGATGATGGCGGGTCGAGCGTCTGCAATTTCATCGTCATAGGCCAGGTAGCCCTGGTGCAGTGCATCTCCAACCGCGTACTCGATTCGATTCGTTAAAATATTCATGGGTCAGGCTCGCTTTGAATTCAGAAATTGAAATTCTAACGCGTAAAACTATTAACCGGTAGCATTGTGATCTACCATATCGGCATGAATCATCTTGACCACATCGTTATCGCCGCGACCACTCTGAAGCAGGGCGTCGACCATGTTAAGTCAGCGCTTGGAGTTGGAATTCCAAAGGGCGGGATTCACCAGACCATGGCGACCCATAATCACTTGATGCAGCTAGGCAACGATGCTTATCTTGAAATCATCGCGATCGATCCCGACGCGACTGCTCCGTCCCATCCACGCTGGTTCGGACTCGATTCGACCCGGGTGCGCGAGGCGATCCGGCAGCAACCGCAACTTTTGACCTGGGTTATGAACACGACCGACTTACAACAGCTGGTTGAAAATGCAGGCTTCGACCTGGGCACGCCGACCGCTCTGAGTCGAGATAATCTCGAATGGGAAATTGCATTACCCGGCGATGGTCGACTCCTTGCTGACGGCATGCTGCCCTATTGCATTCAATGGCATAGCAGCCCGCACCCATCGGAGGATATGGCCGATCTGGATTGCTTACTGCAATCGCTGACGATTTTTCACAACCGCCCCCGCTGGATGGAAGAAAGACTGGATGCAATCGACGCCAGCCACCTGGTGCATGTCGAAGCCATTCCCGACACTGAAACGCCTTACCTGTCGGCCACCATCGATACGCCCAAGGGTACGATAACGCTTACCTAGTTGCCGAGAACGACAACTAAAATCTGGTGAAATTCTTTTCAAAAACCAGACGCTGAGTTCATTTTTTCGAGATTCCGCTAACGACCCATTTGAGACGCACGACTGATCTGCTCCCCGTCGCGCGCGGGGCACCCTATATTTAAGGGATACGGTCAAATTACCCTGTTAAATGCATCAGATGGTCGCAACCGAATAGGTAATGGCAGACAGGTATAACATCATGAAACGTGCAGGATGCAGCGAAAAACAAAACCGCGAAACCCAGTGAGTAAATAATTGCCCTGTAGTGCTGGTCTATCCAAGTATTGATTGCATACATGCTTCTTCGCCTCCCACAGCTTTTGGCATCTCTGTTTTTTAAATAATAAAAAAACCGTTTAATTGTCTGATTAATATCGCTCCATACTGTTGATGCGAATCAAGACTGATTCCGAATTTAATGATTCTGCCGACGCCTCACCTGTTCTTCTGCCCCGTGATTGATACCGGTCAACAATTAACCTCAAGTTTTGTGTTGGAATTAAATATATGAATCGAATATGGGGGATTTAGTTATGGTCGCTTCCACACCGGATTTCTCGCTTAAAGTAGAAGGCATCAAAGGAGCCTGTCCCGCGGGTGAAGCGTATGCAGAACAGAATATCGCGGATCAAAAGATCCCGGTTTTTTCCTGTGAAGGGCCCTGTATTCGAGGCGAAATCGCGCGCCTCGCGGCCAATATCGTGGCCCAAAAAGTGCCGTCCTTGGCACGCTGTTGTCACGCGGAAACCTTTCTGGTGCCGTACTCGTCGATGGCGCGCTGGGCCAAGGGTGCCGAACGCGCCGTTATGATCGATGGTTGTTTTCTCAAGTGCCACGGGCGGGTATTGAAGAATCTGCTCGATGAAGGGCGAATGATTCATATCGATGCGTTACCGCTATACAAGAAATATACGGACGTTTTCCTGTATACCGACATTCCACAGGCGGAGCGCGAAGCGGTGGCGGCGGAAGTGGCCGATAAAATCATTACCCTGCTCGAAACCGAGACCGGAATCCATTGAACCGGAACAGATGCCGGAGCCTCTGGTGAATCGCCGGCTTTTTAGCCAGGGAGGTTTCCCCCGAAATAATAACAATCATCGGGCCATTAGCCGTATTTCACCGGACGGACCCCATGAACGAAATTTTAGATGGAGGATGCAAAGATGAGCGTATCAGAATCGGTAACCGGCCCGATGCCCGAAGGCGGCGGACACGAGGACAAGAAAGAAAAAATCTGTAGCGTGATGCGGGAATGCTGTAGCGGGATGTCCGCTGCGGAAAAAAAGACCGTTATGCGCGACGTGATGCCGCACATGATGGACACCATGGGTGACAATTCTATGCGTGGCACGATGGGCATGATGATGGGCCATTGCATGCGCGCGTTTCGCTGGCTTCCCCTGATTCCGCTTGGATTTGGGATTGTATTTTTCTTGATTGGCTACTTTCTCAGCGCCGAGGCCGTGCGGATACTGTGGCTGGTGCTCGCGGCGATACCCATAATTTTGGGAACGCTGGCGCTTTTGATCACGAGCGCAATGAGTCGCTGAAAGATTCATGAAGAATCTTGAGGCCAACCTCGGGCCCTGGGTTGTTCGAAACCGCTGGTGGATCATCATGGTTACCATTGTGATGGTTGCCGTAATCAGTAGCGGTCTGCGGTTTCTGAGTTTCAATATGGACAACCGCGTGTTTTTCAGCGAGGACAATCCGCAACTGGTGGCATTGGAGACGCTGGAAAATACCTATGTAAAAACATACAACGTGGTGTTCATCGTTGCGCCGGCGAGCGGAAACGTGTTCGAGCGCCGTACGTTGGCCGCGGTGGAAGCGCTGACCGAGGCATCCTGGCAGATACCCTATTCCAGCCGGGTTGACTCGATTACCAATTATCAACACACCCGGGCGGAAGAAGACGACCTGATCATCGCGGATCTCGTCGAGAACGCCCACGGATTATCCGATGAAGCGCTGCAGCAAATCAAGGATATTGCCCTGAGTCGTCCGATGTTGGTCGACCGCCTGGTTTCCCCATCCGGTCACGTGACGGGTATCAATGTCAACATTTTACTGCCGGGTGAATCACAGCAAGAGGTGCCCGAGGTCGCCGGTTTCGTGCGCCAACTCGCCAACGATATAAAGCATAAATACCCGGACATCGACATACATATGACCGGCGCATTGATGATCGACAACGGCTTTGGCGAAATCACCGCCGATGACATGTCTAGCCTAGTTCCGATCATGTTTCTGGTGCTGATCGTCATCACCGGTGTCTCGCTGCGCTCGGTCAGCGGTACTTTCGTCACGCTGCTGGTGATTCTGATGTCGATGCTGACCGGGCTAGGTGCGGCCGGGTGGATCGGACTGCAGATGAACACCGCCTCGGCAGTTGCGCCGACCATTATCCTGACGTTGGCGATTGCCGACAGCGTCCATATTTTGGTGGCGATGTTTCACAAGATGCACGAAGGCAAAAGCAAGGCAGACGCCATCGGGGTCTCGCTACAACAAAACCTGCATCCGGTCTTCCTGACCAGCATCACCACGGTCATCGGGTTCCTGACAATGAACTTCTCGGATGCCCCACCTTTTCGCGATCTCGGCAACATCGTTGCGATCGGCATTGTGGCCGCCTTTTGCTATTCTGTGTTTTTCCTGCCCGCCATGATGGCTGTACTGCCGGGGCGCAATAAATCGAAAGCGGCGCCGGGCTGCGAATGCCACTGCGAGTGCTGCTCCTGCCAGGGACTGGCGAATTTCGTGATTAACCATCGTCGCGCTTTGTTCTGGGGATCGCTGGCCACTATCCTGATACTCGCGGCGGGCGCATCGCGCATCGAACTCAATGACGACATGATCGGATATATCGGCGAACAATATCAGATACGGCGGGCCAGCGACTTTATGGAGCAGGAACTTACCGGAGGCGATACGATCGAGTTTTCACTTTCATCCGGCGAGTCCGACGGCATCAACAGCCCCGAATACCTGGCTACCATCGAGGCTTTCGCCGAGTGGTACCGACAGCAGCCCAAGGTAGTGCACGTGGATGTTTTTACCGACATTATGAAACGCCTCAATCAAAACTTGCACGGCGACGATCCGGCCTGGTATCGAATCCCCGAGCGCCGCGACCTGGCGGCGCAATACCTGTTGCTTTACGAAATGTCGTTACCCTATGGCCTCGATCTCAATAACCAGATCAATGTCGACAAGTCCGCCACGCGCATGATCGTGTCGATCGAAAATACCACGACTCGCGAGCAACGCGAGATCGAACGACGCGGCCGTGAATGGCTTGAGGCCAATGCCCCGGAGCATATGGTTACCTATGGTTCTGGGCTGACCATGATGTGGGCCTACCTGTCGCAGCGCAACATCAACAGCATGCTGGCGGCATCGTTCGGTGCGCTGGTTCTGATCTCGGTTATTCTGATCTTTGCGTTGCGCAGCGTGAAACACGGCTTGATCAGTCTCGCGCCCAACCTGGCGCCGGCGATTATGGCTTTCGGCCTGTGGGGACTACTGGTCGGCCAGGTCGGGTTGGGCCTATCGGTCATTGTTTCGATGACGCTCGGTATCGTGGTCGACGATACCATCCATTTCCTCAGTAAATATCTGCATGCCCGGCGCGAACTGGGCATGAATGCCGCCTCTGCCGTGCGCCATTCGTTCAATACCGTCGGCACGGCGATGTGGGTGACCACGGTGGCACTGGTAGCGGGGTTCCTGGTGCTTGTGTTTTCCGGGTTTAAGATGAACGCCGATATGGGACTAGTGTCGGCGATTACCATCAGCCTGGCGCTGGCAATGGATTTTCTGTTTTTGCCGACGCTGCTGATCGGAATGGAGGCGTGGAAAGATCGAAAGGAATATGCGCGGGATATCGTCGCCGGTCGGGGTGTTTGAAGTAACATCAAACTCCGGGGACAGTGTACTAACTTAGTTTCCGACTAAAGCGAAGTTCCTGTGGTGTAAAAGCACCCCTTCTGTCCTGAGCTAAAAATATCGGCTCAACTGCAATTGCAAATAATCGTCTTTCTCGATCGCAAAGCTTGTATCGCCCGGTTCGGCATTGGTAAAGATCCGCGCTCGCAGTTCAAACACATAGTTTTCCTCAAGCCGTCGATCGGCCTCGATGTTGACGTAAGTCTCGCTGGTCTCCAGGTCGTAACCCACGCCGGCGAGCACGGCAGTGTCCTGGGTGTCGTTGAGCGCAAGCCGAATGCCAGCGAACAAGTCGTTGTCGGCCAGCGTCACGGGTTCGCTTTCGTCGCGGCCGTCGTATTGCAGTTCGAGCAGCACACCGACGTCAGCGACCGATTCCGCCACCTGGTAAAAGGTGTATTCGAATCCGCCTACCGCGGCGGAGAACGAATCGTTTTGGGTTTCGCGTGCGATGGCTTCCAGTTTCCACAGCCAGGCGTCGCCGGTGTATTGCAGGTCGAGACCGAGTTGATCGATCTGGTCGTAAAACGGGGTGAGTTCACTGCCGTCTTGATTTGGCAGCAGTCGGGCTTCTCGGCTGGTGCCGCTGAAGGCACTGACGCCAATGTCGACGCTGCCGACGTAATGGCTGTAGCGCAGCGCTAGGTCGACGTGGTTTTCCTCGTCCGACGATTCGTACTCGGGATTGTCCGTGTCGACCGGCAGCGGCGTGCGCAGGCGGCCATCTTCACCCGCAAAAGTCCGTTCGCGGAAATAGGGCAGCACATAGACACTGATCAATCCCCAGTCGCGCTGCAGTTCGAGGTCGATCATCGACTGGCCGAGCTTGTCTTCGCCATCGATGTCGGCGACGGCGTCGGTCTGGTTGATGATGTCGACTAGGTGTACCGATTCGGTCACGCCCCAAAACACGGTGTTGATGCCGATGAGCAGTTCGTAGTGTTCCGCCTCTTTCGCCCAGTAGGCCTCGCGCAGGTCTGCGAGCGAGCGCTCATCGTCGGTTTCGTCGTAGCGCAGGTAGGGGATGATCGATGCGCGCGATTCATCGCCGCGGTATCTTGCTTCAGTGGTGCCGGCGATTGAGAGTTGCGTTGTCGTGTCGTCCTGGTCTGGCCAGCGGGTGTCTTCGGTGAAGATGCGGGTGGTCAGGTCGATGTTGGATGAGACGTCCCAGGAAGCCCTTCCCGTCTCGGCGATGAGCGCCGGGAGTAGGAGGGGAATAGTCGCTAGGAACTTGAGGAGCTTGGTGTTCATTGGGTTAATTTGCTTTGCTTGCTGTTGGTGTCATATTTTGGAGATCCCGATACGTCGGACCGCCGCTTTCGCGGGGATGACCCAATAAAACCGCGGGGATAACGTGTTTTCCCTGGGAATGACGTTTATTTCGCATTAGCGCAGGCGGCTCAGGCGACCCTTGACGAAGTCCTTGTCCGAGAGGTCGACGTTGAATGCATAGTCCTGGTAGATCAGGTGGGTCTGTTTGTTGGTCTGCACGTTTTCCATCGACAGCTTGTGCGCGCGCCAGGCGCCGTTGTCGTACTGGCGGTAGTCGCCGAGCTCGAGCACTTTCAACAGGTCGCCGCGGCGGTCGTAGAACTCGACCTTGCGGAACTGGAACACGTCCTGGTCGACCCACGCGATCTGCTTGCTGTAACCGGATTTCTCATACCGTGGCAGGCGCTCGAGCACGTCGCACTGGTAGGCGCCACAGGTCTCGGTGCCGATGTAGCGGTAGTCGAACTTGTTGAGCTCGATTGCGGTGAAATCCTCGAACGCGAACTCGGAGCCGACGAATGGGCCGGACTTGTTGCTGGATGCGATGCGCTTGACGCGTTTCAGCGCGGGCAGGTACAGCCATTGATCGTCGGGGTCGAGGATCTTGGCGTGCGACAGCAACGCGGTGCCTTCGATGTCACGCGGCGTGTGAAACAGTACGAGGCTCTTATCGCCGACTTTTTCGTCAGGTTTTTCGAGCGTCGCGATTTCGAGTGTACGCATGGACTCCTGGCCTGCCCTGTTGCGCAGGATCATCTGCAGCACGACCCGGCTGTTGCCGAAGCCGAGGTCGGTGCGGTCAGAGCGGGCAGCGATCTCGAATCCCTTTTCCTCGGGCGTGCTAGCCACGGCCGGGCCCGCCATTACGATGAAGAACCCGAGTGCGGTGACGAGGGTGATGAAGGTTTTGAGTTTCATGATGGTTTCTCGATTTTATGGTTAATAAATGGATGATACCGCCGGTGCGGGCCGCTCGGCCACTGGCATCAGCGCGGTTTCACGCTTACGCTTGCCGAACAACAAAAGTGCTGGCAGTAGCAGGAAGTCGAGGATCAACGCAAAAACGATGGCGAGCATCGCGGGGATTTTCGCTATAGCCGGGTGTCCGCTTCTGGCCGTTCTAAGCCTCTAATGTTATGGTGTTGGGGGTCTGCTCTGGAGTAATTAGTTCTGTAGAAATTATCGGTTAACTGACCGAAGGATAATTAATCCAGCCAAAATATCGACTCCTGCATTAGGTCTCAAGTTATGATTGCTGTCACGGGGGATATTCATGAAAGCGATCGTATTTACTCAATATGGGCTGCCGAAAGGCCTTGAATTGAAAGAGGTGCCAAAACCTGCGCCGAGGGACGATGAGTTACTGATACGCCTTCACACGTCCTTTATCAATTCCTGGGACTGGGAGTTCCTTAACGGAAAGCCGTTTATAAACCGTCTCTTTTACGGTCTTCTTAAACCAAGGCCAGGCAAGCAGATACTTGGCTCTGACGTTTCAGGAACTGTTGAGGCAATCGGCAAGTTCGTCATCGACCGGGCCAAGACGATAACGCTACTCCTTCTCATCGGCTTGTTGACAAGTCCGGTTCACGCGCTTGAGGATGAGTCCGGCTTCTGGAGCCTGCAGATTGAAAATGATCTCTGGGGCAGCAAGGATGATCGTTTTTACACCAACGGCTGGCAATTTTCCTTTTCATCCCCAAAGTCCCCGCCTGCATACCTCGAAAAGATATCCGACTACATTCCGTTCTACACCAAGGGCGAAACCGGATATTACGGCTATGCCCTGGGTCAGAAATTATTCACGCCGGCAAACATCAATACCTCCGAACTGCTCGTCAATGACCGACCCTACGCCGGTTGGCTCTTCGTCGAGTCTTTTATCGGACATCGTTATTTCGACCGGGGCGATCGAGAAAAAATTAACGGACTTATCCTTATGCTGGGGATCGTGGGACCGGCTTCACTGGGGGAACAAACACAGCGCGCCGTGCACAGAATGACCAGTAGCGATGATCCCAAGGGATGGGATAACCAACTCGAAGACGAACTCGGCCTGAACGCAACCTTTTTGCAGAAATGGCGCTACATTTTAGATTTCGACGAACGGCTACAATCAGAGGTCAGCCTGCATACCGGGTTGACCCTGGGCAATGTCTACAGCTACGCTTCGCTGGGATTGATGTTGCGCTGGGGCACCTATCTCAAGGATGACATAGGTCCACCCACGATCAGTCCCGGCTTTCCGGGTCTGCCCGCGTTCAATATCAACCGCCGGGCCAACTGGTATCTGTTTGCAGGACTCGAAGCGCGCGCTGTCGCTCATAATATTTTTCTCGATGGCAACACCAATGTCGACAGTCATAGTGTTGATAAAGAGGAACTGGTAGGCGACCTGCAAATCGGAGTGGCCATCCATGCCTATGATGCCCGCATCTCGTTTAGCCAGATGTTTCGCAGCGAGGAATTTGAAGGTCAGCCCGAACGCACCCGGTACGGATTAATCAATTTCACTTTGTTCATCGAGTAATGAATGAACGTTCGTGCCGAAATCGGAAGTTACGGACTAAATCCTGAGTGTCCGCTCCTTTAGTCGGGCGTCACTGTCAATCCCACGTTTTACGGTTGCTATTCCAGGTTGTCTCCCGTGAAGGTTGAGAGTCCGTTGCTGGCCGAAGATTGCCTCCCACCAGGGTATTTTGAGCGTCTCCTTTGGAGGAAACAGACGCTCAGGGTCGATATCTCAGCGGCAATATCCGACCCAAAGCAGACCCCCCAAAAATCTTACTCACACCCATTTAATCCAACCAATTTATTGCTCTACCCGGTTCTTTTACGTCGATTACGCCTGGATCTTTGCTGCAGTGTAGCCTTGTAAATGCAAGGCCATTGATCCTAGGTCAGCTAGAAGCGAAATCATTAATGCTTCATTCGCTAATCGTCAGAACTTGTTTCATTCTTGCTTCGAAATGACCTGGAATGTTACAAGCGAACACGACCGTATCGTTCCCCATAAATCGCCACGATAGTCGAGCCGTCTCGCCAGACGCTAGCGAAACTGTGTTCGGGTCCTGATGATCCATGTCCGGCATCTTTCGCATCATTTCGGCATGCTTCACCTGGTCTACGGCATTGCCGAAGGAAAACTCATGCTGAATCGCACCATCGTTGGTGACAACAAATTCGATCGTTTCACCGTGCTTCAGAGATTTAAGCTCGGGCTCGAACACGAAGCGCATCGTATCAAGCATCGACACCTTTATCAGGCGGTCAAGGATTCGCCAATCATCGGTGAAGTGCGTGGTGTCGGTATGCTCGCGGCGATTGAGTTCGTCGCCGACCCGGAAAACAGGGTCCGTTTCGACGCGAGCCACAAGGTCGGTGCGAAAATGTCGGCCGCCTGTCTCGCCAATGGCTTAATCGCGCGCGCCATGCCCCATGGCGATATCCTCGGGTTTGCACCGCCCCTGATCACGACGCTTGACGAGATCAATGAAATTGCCGGCATCGTTCGCAAATCGGTGTCGACGGTGTGCGACGACCTCGTAAAGGCTGGTGTTATCTGAAGCAGGCGCTTTTCCTTTTGCTTCGCCCCCTGCCCAACCATATTGCCAACTTCGATTTGATGCAATACGAATGACCGCTATCTGGAAGCGGGCATTCAAGTTTGAATCATGAATGCGTACAAAGTGCATTCCGGCCATTCGAGTTACCATAATTTAGTATTGTCCCTAGAAATCCATACCGACTTTAATAAACCCCCAATTGCCTCAATACTTTGGCAGTGGGGCTATCTATCCCCTTAGATATAGCATGATCCAACGGCGTTCTGCCCCGGTCATCGAGGATAGTCGGGTCAGCACCGGCTGAAATCAGGAGTTCCACCGTTTTATGATATCCATGCCGCGCATTCAGATGAAGCGGAGTGTTGCCCTCTTCGTCCTGGAAATTAGGGTCGGCGGCGTAGGATAAAAGTAGTTTTGCGGCGGCATACTTCGCTTTGTGTAATGGAACAATCCTCTTATTATCGTAAGCGTTGGCATCGGCGCCATTAATCAGTAACAACTCCACTAATTGCTCCCCTTCGAACAATACGGCCAGGTGCAGAGGCGTTTGTCCTTTCATATTTCTCGCATTAACATCCGGGGTGTAACTTAAAAGCAGTTTTGCAGTTGGATATACTGCCTTGTGCAGCGCAGTATTTCCCTGTGAATCACGGGCGTTTATATCCGCACCCGCTTCAATCATCGCGACTAATCCGTTTGTATCGCCATATTGTGCCAGCGAGTAAATATCTTCAGCACTTGCCGACACGATACAGTTCAGCATGCAAAGCAAAAGCGTAAAAACTCTAATCATCTCGCCAAATCTAGGGATATATACAATTATGACATTACGTGGATAACGTCAGTTGGCGCATTATACCTATTTAGTTTGATCTGCTACAACGGCTGGTATCGCTGATAATTTGCCGTTACCGGTATTCTCAAATGAATGACTCCAGCTTGACGAAAAAAGGTATTCGCCAGCAATAACGTCAGCGTCTGTTCTTGGCCGTTCTCGGAAGCTCGTAATCGCGAAATGAGTGTCTGCTATTCGAAAAACAGATGTTCAAAAATCATAGATCAGTTTTGGCTAACGACCCTTCGTAGCTATTCAATGTATAAGTTGAGGACTACGAGCCGCAATATTGGGAAGCATCCTAGCGAGCATTTTGTTAGGCAGCTTTTTGATATTTTGTACCTGATGTTATGTATATCAATCCTCCATACATTTCTTCAAAAGTTATATTCTTAAATAAGCGGCTCACGATCTCAGGTGTATCGTTGTCGAAATATCTATCAGTTAGACCATAAGGGCTTGATAGCCTGACGAAGATCTTGAACAATAAGGGTGGCCACTTATCAGGCCGCTTTCCATCAACAATGACAAGTTTTCCATTATGAACAAGAGCGTTAGAAATCTTTTCTAAGACATTTGAACGTTCTTCTAAGTATCCAAATACTCCGATTGATATTAGACCGTCTATGCCATCAGGAAATTGGAACTTTTCTATATCCCAATGAAGCAATTGAACATTGGGCCAGCCAGCACGTTTCACTCTTTCCTTGGCTACGGATAACATTTTTGAGCTTATGTCCACACCAAGTAATGTTCCATTTGGCCCAATTTTCTCCATTAGTAGTGGAAAACATAATCCGGTACCACATCCAAGGTCGATTATATAGTCACCTGGTTTGAGGTCTAAATATGAAACAGCACGTCTGCGATATTCATTTATACGAAGGCCAATTAATGGATAAAATAATTTAACAGCAAAGTCATAGAACCTCGCATTATTTTGATATGCTTTTTCAATCTGCTCTTTAGAAATTTGCGTTGCCATTAGCGGTAAACACTGGATAACGACTACTTAACTATGCGCTAGCGGTTAATTCCAGCTGTGATATAAATCAATTTTATCGAAGTAAAGGGCGTACATTTAGTAATTTCAAGCTAGAGGTGAGCGTCCGTTCCTGGCCGAAGGTCGCCGCCTAAGTTTCCCTTGTGAGCGGCAGCTTTGGGGAAAACAGACGTCCGTAATCAGATTTTCAGGGGCAGAGAAAGACCCAACTGAGACACTTAGATTAATGCCATAGAGCGGTCTTCTGCCCAATCAGACAAAAATTTATTAAAAGCCAATTAAACCAAATCCCGTGACGCGAGAGCTTCCAGGTAGATTTCGTTACTGATTTTATTAGAAAGAGTAGGTGTATCCAATGCTCAATGCACTGGCGTCAAAATTTGAATGATCCTTATACTGAGTGACTTCAATGTTGATATTGCCGAAGTCGAGGCCAATACCATAGCTGATATCGTCCTCTTCCTCTACAATTGAATCGCCGTTCGATTCTGCTTTTAAATCAATTTCTGTATATCCAACCAGGCCATAGATTGAAGTCTCGGAACTTAACTCAAAATGGTAGACAGCATACAGACCGGCAATACGGTCAATTGAATAATCGACACCTGACAAGGTATCGTCTTCGAGACCATTACCATAACGCAAATCAACCGCGATGGATTCGGTAACATAAACACCTAGACGAACCAATCCATAAGTGGTCTCGATGTCATCTAAGGCTTCAACCTCAAGAGTTGATTGTCCAAACTGCACACCAATATAGGTGTCACCTGCTTCATCAGCATAGGTGTACGTAGTAAACAGTAGTGCCAGAACAAGGGTAAATTTCTTCAATATCTATCCTTTGTGTTTTTGTTGGTTTACATTTTTTTGAGGCGTGAAAATGGTATAACTAGCCAGGTCATATTCATAGATTTAATTTCGCAAATAAGTTAAATGACAAGGTTTGGCCGATCCCCGAACCTGAGAAAGCAAGAATGAGCGTCTACTTCTGGCCGCTCTCCGATCCACATGAAACGCTTTTCAATGTCTGCTATGGATCTCTGTGCAGAGAGTATTGATAAGGTATAAAATCAACCCGATTCTTCAGATTCTTCTCCAGGTTCATCACGCAATTAACAATATTAGAATACGAATCCCGCATAAAGAGAAACGATCATGACAACCATCCAATGTATTTCACCGGTCGACGGTAGCGTTTATGTCGAACGTCAAACTGCCAGTTCCGAAGAAATTCAGCAAACATTGTCCGCTGCAGTTAACGCTCAGAAAAAATGGAAGAATGCACCAATAGTTGAACGTCAAGCACTGTGTGGCAAGGCCGTCGATGCATTTGTTGCACACAGAACGGACATTGCCGAAGAAATAACCTGGCAAATGGGTCGGCCCATTTCACAGGCTCCCGGAGAGGTCGGTGGATTTGAAGAACGTGCCCGATACATGATCGAGATCGCCAAAAGCGCACTAGCCGATGTAAAGCCAGTCGGAAAAGATGGATTTACCCGCTACATCAAACGCGAGCCACTCGGTGTCGTATTTGTGGTGGCACCGTGGAATTTCCCCTACCTGACATCGGTTAACGCGATAATACCAGCGTTGCTGGCGGGTAATGCCGTGGTGTTGAAGCACTCTGCACAGACGCCACTATGTGCGGAGCGATTACAGCAGGCATTTAGTGAGGCTGGTCTGCCACAGGGTGTATTCCAGTATTTACATCTGACTCACGACGACACCGAGCATGTGATTCAATCGCCAGAAATCAATTTTGTTGCGTTTACCGGTTCTGTTGCTGGGGGAGAAATGGTCGAGCGTGCAGCAGTCGGGCGCTTTATTGGCGCTGGTCTCGAGTTGGGCGGTAAGGATCCGGCCTATGTACGAAAAGATGCCAACTTACAACACGCGATCGAGACCGTTACCGATGGCGCCATTTTCAACTCCGGGCAGTCCTGCTGTGGTATCGAACGGGTTTATGTTGAGGAGTCGATTTACCGGGAATTTGTCGATGGTGTTGTGGATCTGGTCAGTGCTTACAATCTGGGTCGCCCCGATGATACAAGTACCAATTTGGGGCCACTGGTAAAAGCGAGCGCTGCCGATTTCGTCCGCGGACAAATCGACGAGGCGGTCGCTGCCGGCGCAAATGCCCTTGTCGACCCAGCTACCTTTAGCGCGAATGAAGCGGGTACCCCCTATCTAGCGCCACAGGTAATGATCGATGTTGATCACTCGATGCGGGTAATGACCGAAGAAACCTTTGGTCCCGTGATTCCTATCATGTCGGTCAATGGAGACGAAGAGGCTATCAGCTTAATGAACGACAGTGAATTTGGCTTGACGGCAGCAATCTTCACCCAGGATGAAACCGCGGCCATCGAAATCGGTAATCATATTGATACTGGTACCTGGTTTATGAATCGTTGCGATTACCTAGACCCGGCGCTGGCGTGGACTGGGGTGAAAAATTCTGGCCGGGGATGTACGCTCTCGTCGATAGGATTCGAGCACATGACGCGGCCAAAGTCTTTCCATTTGAAAAAGGTTTAAAACCCAATAGCAATAGAAAAAGGGGCACATTTATTTTATAAATCCCCAGTGTCCGCTTGTGGCCGAAGGTCGCCGCCTGGGTCTCGCTAATGAGCGGCAGCTTTGGGGAAAGTAGACGTTCAATCCCAATAATTCAGCGGTGATAACCGACCTATTCTGTTGAAAAACTCCAGAAGGGCGACCGGACAATGAAGTATGACACCGCATCTACAGAATGAAGCCACGTTATAATGAAGCCACGTTATTATTGTTAGAGGAACGTATCGGTAAGGTATATTTCCAACAACGTCGCGGTATTGAACGTGACTATAAACACAAGATATTTGGCCAAAGCTCCTGAGTTCGTCGTGCTCATCGACGAGCGAACGTTGGTGCGATTGACAAGGCTTAGCACGATAGTTTTGCTGGTGCTATGTAGTGCTTGTGCCAGTCCCGGGGACCGGGGGCTTACACTGTACCACGGGCGTTACACCGACAACGGTCTCGTCGATGAGATCCTGATTCTGCAGTCCGTCCACTACGAAGACTCCTGGATTACCGTCGCTGCATATTCGGAAGTTATCTCCAAACCCAGCCCAGATCGACGCTGGGAGACCGAGGGGCAGGTAGTCAAGCACTCGGGTCAGCAAGACCACTGGGAGTATAACGCACTGTTCTTGCACCGTTGGACACACTACCCCTGGAGCAACCACACACGGATCACATCGGCTATAGGGGGCGGGCTTTCCTGGGCCACCGAAGTCCCTAAACTTGAATTGGCGAGTCACACGAACGAGGGTGCAACCCAGTTGCTTAGCTACTTGCTGCTTGAGTTAACGGTCGGCATCCCAGGGTTCGAAGGCCTCGATCTTGTTGGTCGAATTCATCATCGGTCGGGAGTCTTTGGATTGTTCGACGGCGTGCATGGCGGATCGAATGTAATTTCGCTTGGCCTGCGTTACGAGTTCTGAGGGTAATAGCTAAAGCCATTAGTTATTGCTTATCGAACTATAGCGAGGCCTGTAAGAAATGAGTGTGATTATCAATTAGCATCCCCCTGTTTCATGCAGCTTCGGATCAATCCGAGTCGACGACCATCGGATTCCCGGGATCGGCGGCCCACTCCTGAAGCAAGGCGGTGGAGACCGCAACATTGGTAAAACCCAATCGCGTCATAACGAAGGCATAGGCGGAGGACAAGATTCCTCCCCCCCCTATAGGTAATGATGCGGGCATTACGTGGCCCTGTTGTAGAATCAATTAGTCCCAGCATGAGAGTCCGTTCATGGCCGAAGATTGCCTCCGGCCAGGGTTTTATCAGCGTCTGCTATTGAGAAAACAGACGCTCAGCCAGGAATTATGGGCTTCTGCTTCCGACCCCAAAGCAGACTCTCACCCTCGCTTCAATTTACTATCTCGGAGACGTTTTGTCCGACTGCATGCGCTTGTTATGTGGCATGTGCTCGTATATCAGCATGGCTGTTTTGGGATCACATTTCGGTGTAAATCAACGCTCAAACACGTACCATTAACCAATAAACCCAGGATCATTGCAGACAGGCTGAAAACAGGCGTTAATTCCTCTTATACTTCACGGGCAGGGCGATCATATCGTCTCGGTGCATTTGATGAAAACCGCGCTGGTGGTACGTGCAGAAGCGGCACAGCTAGAATCTGCCGATGCGGCAATTCGATTTTCGCTTTTTCCAGCGTTGTCAGCAACATCCTGGCAACAGGCTAACGTTAATTAATTGTAGTAACAAAACAACGGAGGGATTTCACAAATGAATAATTTTCGATTGCTTAAAATTGGATTTGCTTTTCTGTTCTTGGTTTCGAGCTGGGCGCAGGCCGATAATGGCTTTAGTCGGGTCTATGTATTTGGCGACAGTTTGTCGGACACCGGAAACGCGGCCTCGGTAGTCGGGGATTTTCCGCCGCCATTTTTTATGAACCGAGTAAGCAATGGCCCGGTCGCGGTAGAAACCCTTGCCACCCGACTCGGTCTCAACGCGGAGGCATCCTTACACCTGATTTCTCCGGCTATTGGCAGTAACTACGCGGTAGCGGGCGCCAGTGCCCGTACCAGCGCCGATCTTAATGACCTGGATAATCAAATAATTTTTTTCTTGGCTAATCATGCGGCTGGTGCACCAGCTGATGCGCTTTACGTCGTTTTTATCGGCGGAAATGATATTCGAGATGCGCGTGAAGAAGCGGATTTTACCAAGGCCCGCAATATCGTCAAGGAAGCCGCCGATAAAGTAAAAAATGCCATCGAAACTCTTGCGGGCGCTGGCGCAGAATCTTTTCTACTGGTCAATGCACCAGATGTGGGGTTAATACCGGAAACCCAGTTAACTTCTACTCTACTCGGCGACCCGAAACTGATCAAGCGCACCAGTCGCCTGAGCAAGCTTTACCGAAAACGATTGCATCGCATCGCCAACCAATTTGACGATTATGGGAATGAGATCGAGATTGTCGAATTTGACCTGTTCAAATTCCTTAGAAAGTTGCTACGCAAGGCCGATAAGCTGGGTTTCGCCAATACGACCGATCCCTGCTTCAGTACTTCACTCTATCTGCCTGACTCCTTCTTCCACCCGGATTGCAATTTTGACCAGTTCGTTTTCTTCGATGAAATCCATCTTACTGCGCGTGCCCACGCCCTGGCCGGTGAGGCGATGTTTGAAGCGCTGGAAGAGGATGGTGACGACGATGACGACGACGATTCAGACAGCGATTCGGAATGACAGTCAATCAATTGTGCCTATCGGAAACCCCGCTTCGGCGGGTTTATGATTCTCATTGAGGGTCTGCTAATGGCCGTT
Organism: Gammaproteobacteria bacterium; assembly: GCA_029862005.1. NCBI lineage: Bacteria > Pseudomonadati > Pseudomonadota > Gammaproteobacteria > Gammaproteobacteria bacterium. The sequence continues at coordinate 27,224 of JAOTYD010000034.1, forward strand.
CTCTGAAGCCCGATAAGCACGTTTCAGCGTCCACTATCAGGAAAACAGGCATACGTATTCAATCTCCCAGGTACGGAAAACAACTCTAAAACCACTGCCGTCTTGAAATTTGCTGTTGAAACAGGTTAGCTGACGGTTATCTAATTAAAAATTCGAATGTATCCGCCTGGTATTGAAAATGAAAAACTATCTGGACAGGCTGCTGACGGGACCCATACCACGGGAGTGGTCGTTTCCAGCCGAGGAATATCATACTCGCATTACCCGGACTCGCGAGCTTATGGCGCATCGGGACATCGACGTTTTACTCGTCCATAGCGCCGTGGACTTGTGTTACCTGACTGGGTACCAGACCTTGTGGCCGGATGCTTATGCCTGTCTCGTATTGCCGCTTAACGATAGTCCATTTATGCAGGTCGGAGAGGTAGAAGCGTCGTGCGCCGTGTTGCATGGTGAAATCGAAGATCTGGTGCTGTTCGACTGGGTCAGCGCCGAGGCTGTGCCTGGTCAACTAGCTGCCTTGCTTGCCAAGCGCGGTTATGGCAACAGCAGAATCGGTGTGCAGGCCGGACGAATTGAGATGGGAAACCGCGGTCCGGTCGATGCCCGGCTGTTAGACGCCTTGCGCGACAGCCTTAGAGATGCATCATTTGTCGATGCGACCCTGCTGATGTTCGAACTGCGCGTCACCAAGTCACCGGCCGAAATCGATCATTTGCGAGAGGCAGCGAGGATCACCACGACGGGTATGCGTGCCGCAATCGATGCCGTCGAACCCGGTAAGACAGAAAACGATATTGCCGCGTTAGCGGCGCAGGTAATGATTGATGCCGGTTCGGAATTTTTTTCGATCGATCCGATTGTTAACGCTGGTCACCGGACGGGCTATTTTCACACCACATTTAAGCGGTTCGAAATCAAGCCTGGGGATGCGATACAACTGGAATTTGGCGGCTGTTTCCATCGATATACCGCGCCACAGATGCGTACTGTCCTGACCGGAGAACCCGATGCACTGCAGCAGCGAATAATCGATTCTCAAATGGCGGCGTTAGAAGCCTTGTATAGCAATGTACGCGCGGGGCGCAGTACGCGAGATGTCGCGGCAGAGGTTAACAAAGTAATCGGCTCACTGGAGCAGGAGATTTTTCGCTCCGGCCATTATGGTTATTCGATAGGTCTAGGGTTCCCACCAACCTGGACCGATGGGCCAGCGTATATTTCGGGTGATAAGGATATGGAGTTAAAAGCTGGAATGACGTTTCATACTCCTTTTTCGTGGCGCATTCCAAAACAATATGTCATCGGTACCAGCGAAACCATTCTCGTGACCGAGAGTGGTTGCGAGATTTTAACCAGCGACCAGCGCGACGTGCCAATTAAGAAATCAGTCTGAAGCCCCGCGGAATGCGTTTTTCTATATTTACCCAGTGTCGGCCTTTGGCCGAAGATGGCCGTTGATCAATCCTGCTTGAGCGACAGCTTTGGAGAAAACAGACGCTCAAATCCTAAAAATCGGCGGCGGCTACCGACCCGAAACAGACTCTCATCAATAACCTGAAAGTATTAATCAAATCCTTAGTTATCAGCTCAAACTAATCTGTTCGAATAGACTATTATCATCGTACTTGTGACCTTAATATCGGTTCATGAAAACATTTTTCGGTTCTATTGCAATAATCTATCACGCAAACGGATGAAGCATATACGGATAATACTGGCCCTGTTGTTAACATGCTCCATAATTGTGGCATCTATGATATGGCACGTTTCTCGGCTTCAGTCGGAACTGATAAATTCAACCGCTATAAGAACAGCGGAACTCTACTCCGTTGCGCTAACCCAATTTCGCACGCTATACACCTCAGAGGTAGTCGAGAAAGCCCGTAAACACGGGCTTGAGATTACCCACGATTATGTGTCAGATGACAACGCGATACCGTTACCGGCAACCCTGAGCATGATACTCGGCGAGCAGATTGGTAAGTTTACTGCGGGAGCAAGTTCGCGATTATATAGTCCGTACCCCTTTCCCTGGAGAAAATACGAAGAAAAACCCTTGCTTGACGAGTTTGACAAAAAGGCCTGGGAGTTCCTCTCGGTAAATCCGGATAAACAGTATTATCAATTTTCGCAAGAGGGCGATAAAACAATATTATTCTACGCAACAGCCGACCTAATGAGGTCTGACTGTGTAGCCTGTCATAATAGTCACCCTGATTCACCTAAAACAGACTGGAAGGTAGGTGATGTCCGCGGTGTACTTGAAGTCAACTTGCCACTGGACGTTATCACTTCCCAAACCAGTGCCGATTTACGTACAACCATAATCGCATACGTGTCTGTTGGCCTGGGACTTGCGGTCGCAATTGGCATCATAATCATCAGGCTATATCGACAATCCGAAGAACTGGAGCAGCGGGTTGCGGAACGGACCGAAGACCTGGAATCCGAAATAGTTCAGCGTCAAAAAATGGAAGAACGCTTTCGCGTCGGAATCGAAGCCTCTCCGGCAGCGATGATAATGGTCGAAAATACCGGGAGTATTTTACACGCCAATCTCGAAGCAGATAAATTATTCGGCTATTCGCCCGGGCAGCTTACTGGCAAGTCGATAGACGCATTGGTACCCGATATGGAGCGGGCGAAACATCCATCCTATCGAGAGAAGTTTCTTCAAAACCCATCTGCGCGCAGAATGGGCGGTCGCGATTTATACGCGCAGAAAATGAACGGCAATAAATTCCCGGTTGAGGTTGGGCTTACTCCAATCGATACCCCCGAGGGAATGTTGGTTCTCTGCGCTGTTGTCGACCTGACCGAAAGAAAAAAATTCGAAGAGACAATACTTGAACAAACGGAACTGCTGAAAAAGGCAAATGAACGTCTCTATACTGAAGCAACAATCGATAGCTTAACCAACATTGCCAATCGTCGCAGTTTGTATTCCCAGATAGAAACGTTTTTGCAGCTCAGTCGACGAAATAGTCAACCTGTCTCTATTTTGATGGCGGATATTGATTACTTTAAGCAATATAACGATGACTTTGGGCATCAAGGTGGAGATAGGGCTTTGAAAATAGTGGCGCAGAAAATTAGTGATGCAAATCGCGATGCCGATTTTGTCGCGCGCTACGGCGGTGAAGAATTTGCAGTTGTATTGCCTGATACTGATCAGAATGGAGCGCTGGTGGCTGGAGAAAGGCTACGAGAAACTGTCGAAGTGATTTCTGAGCTGGATCGGAAAATTACCATGAGTTTTGGCGCCGCCACGGTAATCGTTAATAGAGATGCGCCGTTTATCGTGGAGAATCTGAGAGAAAATCTTATAAAGCAAGCTGACGACGCCCTGTACTTTTCGAAGGAAAAGGGAAGGAACTGTGTCACGCATTTCAATGAAATAGCCTAGGACTGACTAATCTGTTGAATTTGATCGCGCATATTGATCCCGATCTCGCATCCTTTGTTCACGAGTTGGGCTAAGGTAGAGGAATCTCCCGGAGATCGAATGTTTGGGTTGTGTTAAGAATGGGGCGTTTACAATTATATTTCGTATCGGTATATCAGTACCAAATTACCTCCCGCGGCTATTCTCTCAATTGAATGAGGGTCCGTTGTTGGCCGAAGATTGCCCCACGTCAGGGTTTTATGAGCGTCAGCTTTCTATTTAACTTTCTTAAAATGTAAACTTTATGAGACATATTGATTGACTGTCTCAAACAATGTCTTATAATTAAATTCTCATAGAGTTTAAGAGGTTTAGAGACATAATGGCAAAAGTTGGATACGGAAGAGTTAGCTCCATTGGTCAGAGCTTGGATGTCCAAAAGTCGAAATTGGATGAATTTGGCTGTGACAAGATTTATCTTGATAAGCACACCGGCACAACTGCTGATCGACCCAAGTTGAAGGAGGTTCGCAGCTATGTACGCCAAGGGGATAGTTTGATCATCACCAAATTGGACCGATTGGCTCGGTCTACCTTTCACCTCACTCAGATAGCGGATGAATTAAAACAGAAAGGTGTCGATTTGGTTGTCCTGGATCAGAATATTGATACTTCAACTCCAACTGGCAAGCTGCTGTTTAACGTGCTTGCATCAATCGCTGAGTTCGAGACTGAAATACGTAAGGAACGGCAGATGGAAGGTATCGCGAAGGCCAAGGAGAAGGGCGTACTGTTTGGCCGAAAACCAAAGTTGAACGAAAAGGAAATTCTGCAAATACGAAAGGATCGTAAGAAAGGCGTAAAGATTTCAGACCTCATGTCCAGGTATTCGCTGTCAAAGGCAAGTGTCTATCGCTTACTAGCACATTAAGTAAAAAGCTAGTCCAATTCTCGGCGGACACTAAACGCCTGCGAGCTTGGCCCGGTTGGTGTCGGTAGCGTCTCCCGCTGGATGAAAACTCGACTAACAGGCTTACCGTCAACCTCAATCAATGGATAAGGTACTGTGAAGTCAGCCAGGTCACCGCAATAACTACATCGATGCTGCCACTTATGGATGTAGTTAGTTGTAACTGGTCGTTTGCTAACGAGGCGGTAAACACCCCGTTCACACCTATCACAGATGTATTCTATTTTTACGGCAAGGATTTCGCGGCGGATTCGGGGCATTTTCTGATAATAGGGAAGACTAATCAGAGGCTCAATCCCAAGGTCAGAATATATGAGGAAAGTTAGTGCTGTTTACTGCTCCTTGGTGGGCTAAATATTGTACTTATTATTGTTTTTGCAGTGATGCAACGGATACCGAGTCAAAACATCTAATTTGGCTCACCACACCACAGTGAGTTATAGCTTCGGCACCCCTCCTGCAGCGGCTCATGGCAACCTTATCGCACTGGCAATTCCGTGTCAGAATAACGACTTATCCACAGGATATCCCCGCGGCCTCCACAAAATTATGCACAATATAATGTACTTGACCTCTCTATAAAACACATTATATTGTGGTTTAGGCTGATTTTAGCAGTTGCCGATTACCAAATCGGAGTTTCATCAGTATTTGATCGTCAATTACGACCTGAGGAGGACAAAATTTGCCGACACAAACTTTGAATACTGGGAAACTCGCAAAGGCCGCTACATAATGAAAGCGAGTACCAAAATACTAGAATACATGGAAGGGCGTGCCTACATAATTGGCAGAGATGGTCAAATCCGCATCGATGACCCATCATTAAGTAGGGGTCACGCCGAAATCAAGTTTACCGACGGGAAAATATTGCTTCGTGATTTGGAATCGACCAACGGCACTTACTTGATTATCAAAAATAGACTTATCAAAGTCGATCAAACGTATGTAAATCCGAATCAGTGCGTATCGATGGGGTGTGAGAAGTACACGATAAAGGAATTACTTGCATTGGCAGGCATTTATGTTTCTTACTCGAGAAAAGTTGGCTTAGTAGTCAAATTGGCGTCGCCGGTTCAAAAACCATTACTTAAAATGGCGGGTTAGAGCCAATTTACTCCACTTCCCTGCCAACACTGAATGCCCGCAAAACCCTTTAAATTAGGAGCAAATGAAATGTTGAGCCCAGTTACACTCCCCAACGATGTTAAATCGATTGAATTCAGGCTTGGGGCCTTGCTCAAGGAACTTGCAGTAATCAGTAACCAGACCCCTGAAGTACAAAATTCAATACTCCCCAACGATGTTAAATCGATTGAATTCAAGCTTGGGGCCTTGGTCGAGGAACTTGCAGTAATCAGTAACCAGACCTCTGAAGTACAAAATTCAATAGCCAATTTGAAAAATGGCACCCATTTCATCAAAAAAACTCTCGCAGAAACAAAATATTCAGTCCAGGTAGTTGATTACCAACTCAAAGAACTGACGGACCCGATTGTTGCGATGCAGGCTAACCTTAGATCAATATTGAGGATTATTAGATTAGTTAGTATCGCTGTACTGGTCGGAGTGGCATTAGTTGCTGACAGTTACTTTAATTGGATCGAGCAGTTTATGGTCTTCAGCGGCAAATTTTCTGACTGACCGGCGAGGCGGCGTTACGGGACTACTACCAAATGTGAAGTATATATTCATCTTCCTCTTCTTGTTCCCGGTATCGCAGTATCAGATCACCTCAATTGCCCCTGTAAGGTCGTTAAAGTAGCTGATGGCGATACGGTCAATGTACTCGACCGAACAAAAACCCAACATAAAATCCGTTTAGGTGGTATTGACGCACCCGAGCAGAAACAGGCATTCGGCAGGAAGGCTACTCAGAACCTTGCCAAGTATGTTGCGGGTGAATATATCGAAGTTGAATATGACAAGCGTGACCGTTACGGGCGGATCGTTGGCAAGCTGCTTAAAGATGGTCGGGATATATACTTACTACAGGTCAAAGATGGTTTCGCCTGGCACTATAAGTTCTACGAGAAGGAGCAATCTGAACTCGACAGGATGCTTTATAGCTCGGCTGAGATTGAAGCCAGGAATAAAACGATAGGGCTATGGTCTGCTCCTGCTGTACCGCCTTGGGAGTTCAGGAAAAAGAAATAAAAAACCCGCCATCCTTAGCGGGCCTACTGCAATAAATCTCGGAGCAGTATTTAATCAGGCTACCCAATACCTTTGTATCAAGCAGTGATCTGGTTCACGGACAATAAAACCCCGCACAGTAGCGGTGTTTCATATTACTTATTTGTCGTAAATGCGAGGTAATGGCTCGATAGCAGTGTACTTCAGCAGGGATGGAATAAATTGTGCTTTCCTCGCTGGCTTTGCCGGAATAATCACTGCAATCATTGCTGGATATTCGTCTTCCCACTGATTCCCGGGTTACAATGTTTGCTTCTCGGTTATTGTGGGCAGCACTATGGATGATAATTCTGAACTGGGAATTGCAATTACGGAGGCCAAGGCAGCTCAGAGAAAACTCGAACATGCCAAAGGCTTCGAGCGTAATCACAACGCGACGATCAACCAACTCGACGAAAGAATTTTCGGTATGTTTGCGATGCTGGTGCTGGTCATACTAATCAGTGTCTGGGCATTCGATGTTCCACCATTGATTCGATATGCGGTAACCATTGCAGCCGGATCAATTTTTGTGTATTGCAAAAGC
>JAOTYD010000035.1 GCA_029862005.1 Gammaproteobacteria bacterium
GACCGCGTCAATGCCGTTTTTATCGATAATTCGCATGCCCTTGGCAGACAGGCGCAGCTTGACCCAGCGATTCTCGGAATCAACCCAGAACTTGTGGGTATGCAGGTTCGGCAGAAAGCGACGACGTGTCCTGTTATTCGCGTGCGACACATTGTTTCCGCTAACCGGTTTCTTGCCGGTTACTTGACAGACCCGAGACATCGTGGAACTCCGTTGGTGCAAGATAAGCTTGAGGGCGCGAACTCTACCAGAAGCATATCGAGGATTCAAGCCGCTTCAGCCCTGATTATTGCTGTCTTTGAGCGATTTGGCGTTTCCTTTTGAAACCCCCAGCAGCTAAGATTGCGGGCAGGCAAATATACCGGATTAAAAACCACCATGGACATTGTTTTTATTCATGATCTGCAAATTGATACCGTGATCGGAATATATGACTGGGAACGCAAAATCAAGCAAACCATCAGTCTCGATATCGAAATGGCGACCGATATCAGCAAGGCGGCGAAAAGTGACGATATCGAAGATACCCTGAGCTACAAGACCGTGGCCAAGCGCCTGATTGAATTTATCGAGCAGAGCGAATTCGAGCTGGTGGAAGCGCTCGCCGAAAAAATCTGCAGCATTATCCTGGACGAGTTTTCGGTGCCCTGGGTGAAACTGACCCTGCACAAAACTGGCGCGGTGCGCGGTTCGAAGTCGGTTGGCGTCATGATCGAACGCGGTAGCAGGCCTGTATGAGCGCCCGCGTATACGTAAGCCTGGGCAGCAATCTCGATCGCGAGGCCAAGATACGACAGGCAGTCGCAATGCTGCGTGAGCACTTTGACAACATTGAATTGTCGCCAGTATACGATTCCGCCGCCGTGGGTTTCGATGGCAGCAACTTTCTTAACCTGGTGGCAGGATTTGATACCGAACTTGGGGTCGAGGATGTGGCGTTGATTTTTCGTGATATCGAGGGTCGGTTAGGGCGCGATCGCACACTACCCAAGTTTGCCAGTCGTCCGATCGACCTGGATATCCTGATATACGATGACCTGGTCCTCGATATTCGGGGGATCCGCATACCGCGCCCCGAAATTCTGCACAATGCTTTCGTGTTAAAACCGTTGCAGGATATCGCGCCGGACAGCCTGCATCCGGAAAAAGGCGAGAGCTACGCGGCGCTATGGCAACAAATGGTTGTTACCGCTCCTCGCCTGGACCTGGTTACGCTAGATCTCTAAGCATATCGCTCTACATCAGCGAACGGATCGGAATCCTGGAAAATAACCTGCCATCCGGGGCAATGTTCACTGTTTACCAGAATTTTGGTCTGCGGATACCCGGATTCGTGGCCGCTTGTCGCATGGCGAAAGCGACTGATCTTGAGACGGGGCCCTGGTTCGGCTCCCAGTCAGGTAAGACTGCATTTGTAGCTATCCAGCGAGCGAGTTACATCTGCAGTAATACAATGCATCGCCTGGAATTGACCTGGGTCAACTTCTTCGACTTGAAAGCTGCATACTTGATCCTAAATAGAAAAGTCAGAAGCCGCCTGATATGCGCGGTGCATACTAACCCGCAATGATTTAGGAGAGTGATATGAACTTAGAGAAGCTTAAACCCTGGAACTGGTTCAAACACGAGGAAAATGGCAATAGCAAGGGACATCAAATTCCGGTAAGCCGCGACGAGGCAGAAAAATTTCCACTGGCGGGGCCCGGGTCCCTGATGAGCCTGCATCGCGATATGGATCGCTGGTTTGACGATGCATTTAAGTCATTCGGAATGCCGACCCTGGCTTCAAATCTGGAGTCGAGAGGTTTGTTTGGAAAACAGTTGTCGAATTTCTATCGCCCACAAATTGATGTTTCTGGTGATGCGAACTGTTACCAGATCAGCCTCGACGTACCGGGCCTGACCGAAGACGATATAACGCTCGAGCTAAAGGACGACGTATTGACCATCAAGGGGCAAAAGGAAGAGCGAAGTGAAGACAAGGATAAGCACTACTATCGTGTAGAGCGCAGCTATGGGTCGTTCCAGCGTACCCTGGCGCTGCCCGAAGACGCGAATGCTGACGAAATCAAGGCTAATCTTGATAAAGGCGTATTAAGGCTCGAAATTCCGCGACGTGAAACCACGAATCAGGAAGTCAAACGCATATCTATCAATTCATAAACAAACTCGCGAACGGGGCTGGCCTGGTCCTGGCCAGCCCCGGGGATCAATAAATAGAGGCGGATTGTTATGATCAGAACTAACAGTTATTCACTATTTTGGGTTTTCATTCTCACCCTGACCTGGCAAGGCGTACAGGCCGTTATTCCGGGTACGGATGCACAGGGCAGGCCTTTTCCCTCGTTAGCGCCAATGCTGAAACAGGTTAACCCTGCCGTGGTCAATATCTCGACTTACTCCAGGCGGGAATCGAGCTATAACCCGTTACTGAATGATCCTTTCTTCCGCAAATTTTTTGATCTTCCCGATCAACCACAACCAGATCGGCAACTACCCAGTAAGCGCCAGCAGAGCGCGGGGTCCGGTGTCATAGTCAACGCAGGCGACGGGATCGTGATGACTAATTATCACGTTATCAGGAATGCCGACGAAGTGAACGTGTCTCTGGTCGATGGTCGTAATTTCGAGGCCAGGATTGTCGGCACCGATCCCGAACTGGACATCGCGATACTCGAAATCGATGGCGATGAGTTAAGCGAGGTCAGCTTTGCCGATTCGAGCCAGCTGGAAGTCGGCGATTTTGTCGTCGCAATCGGCAACCCGTTCGGCCTCGGGCAGACCGTAACTACAGGGGTTGTTAGTGCGCTCGGTCGCAGCGGACTCGGCATCGAGGGATACGAGAATTTTATTCAGACAGACGCCTCAATCAACCCGGGCAACTCGGGTGGCGCCCTGGTTAATCTGAAGGGTGAGCTGGTGGGTATTAATACCGCGATTATATCGCCAGCAGGGGGTAATGTCGGTATCGGATTTGCGATTCCGGCAAACATGGCAAAGGCCAGCATGGGGCAGATTATCGAGTATGGTGAAGTTAAACGCGGGCAAATTGGTGTCGGAATCCAGAACATAACCCCCGATCTGCGCGATGCCTTTGATCTGGCCAAAGGTCAGTTCGGGGTACTGGTGACCAACGTGGTCGAAGACTCACCTGCCGCGAGCGCGGGAATCAGGTCGGGTGATATTATCATCGAGGTGGACGGCCAAAAGACGAGTTCGACAGCCCAGCTGCGCAGCCGAATCGGTATCAAGGAGGTCGGTGACAAGGTCCGGCTTACCCTGCTGCGAAATGGCAATCCGTTGCAACTGACAGTCAAGATTGGCACCGTTAAAACTCAACAGGCGCAAGCGGACGCGCTTACTCCGCTGTTGCAGGGACTGCGCGTCGAGAACAATTCTGACGGTGACGGCGTGCGCGTCGTTGCGGTTGCGCCTAACTCGGCAGCCGCCTACAGTGGATTGCGAGTGGGTGATGTCATCGTGGGTGCCAACAAACGCAAGGTATACGACATCGAATCGTTGAAAGCCGCCCTGAAACTAAGTACGACCTCGGTGTTGCTCCGGGTCGATCGCAACGGCGGTTCGCTGTTTATCGTGATTAGATAGTGTTACTACTGTTTTCGCCTTTAGCGTGATGCAATTCGCACCAATATGAGACCGGGCGCGTAAATAATGATGCGGTGTGCGTTTACGGGGCTTGCCATGTTATATCCCGAAGACAATGAAGCAAAAGAAAATAACGGTACCAACGAGGATCAACAGCTGCTGCTGGATGGCACGGCGAACCTCGACTATGCCGATGATGATCCAGTCCCCCGGGTTAAAGGCTTGATCGAATTGATCAACCAGTACTTTCGTAACAAACCAGGTCAGAGCCTTTAATCCATCTGTTGCTTGACCTGCCTCCGGTAACTTCTGTTCAGGTCTCATCCACGCGTAACATCCGCTTTGGCGTCATAAATCTGTCGCCGTGGCGGTCGCATATGTTTTATTGATTGGTATTGATAAAAGCACTGGTTTAGGCTTGTCTTGCAGTAATAATAGAGTTCATTCGCTGGGTTAAGGGGTTGCATCATGTCAGATAACGCGGAGGAAGGTATTGCCCGGGTGCAGATGGCACAGAAAGACGGGCTGCAAAACTATCACAAACGAAGTGTACTGCATCTCGATGATCGTATTCTTACGGCAATATTTGCACTGGCTTTCCTGGGTTTGATCGTGGTATGGGCGACAGCGACCTCTCCGTACATAATTTATGGATCACTGGTGGCGAGTATTTTGATTGTAATTTTGTGGGGCGTGGTACGGGTAAAAAAGATTCAACAGATCAAGGAACAAAGAGAACTTCAGGTAAAACAAATGCAATCTGGATCCGGCGAATAATACAGACATACACCACCGGTCGGTACGATTCCGGCGCGGGTGATCAAGAACGACTTTCCTGGTTGATGATCTTCTTAAGCGCAGCGATGAGCGCGTCGCACTCGGGATCGCTGCCGATCGAAATGCGCAGGCAGTTTTCGATGCGCGCCTTGTTAAAGTAACGTACCAGGATGCCGGCCGCTTTTAATTCAAGGTAAAGCGCTTCCGCCGGCTGTCCATCATGGCGCACAAGAACGAAGTTACTGCTCGATGGAAATACCTCAAAGCCAAGTTGCTGAAGTTCTGCGCTTAAACGATCGCGGCTGGCAATCACGCGCTTTCGGCATTCCTGGAAATAGTCTTTATCTGCAATTGAGGCCATGGCGACCGCGCTGGTAAGACAGTCGATGGGATAGGAATTGAAAGAGTTTTTTACGCGCTGCAGTGCCTCGATCAGATCCTTGTGACCGAGCGCATAACCGAGCCTCAGCCCGGCGAGGCTGCGCGACTTGGAGAAGGTCTGCACCACCAGCAAGTTGGGAAATTCCGGAATCAGCTGGCAGGCCGAGTCGGCACCATAGTCGACGTAGGCTTCGTCGATAACGACCACTGATTCGGGATTATCGGCGAGTAATTCGCGAATCGCCGCGATCTCGAGGGCGATACCGGTAGGGGCGTTGGGATTCGGTACGATAATACCGCCATTGGTTGACGCATAGTCTCGAATACTGATGCGAAACTCGTGGTCGAGCGCAGGTTGTCGGTACTCGATCTGGAACAGCTTGCAGTAAACCGGGTAAAAACTGTAGCTGATATCGGGAAACAGGATCGGGTCGTCCTGTTTGAAAAACGCCTGGAAGGCATGAGCGAGCACTTCGTCAGAGCCGTTTCCGACAAAAACCTGGTTCGATTGCAGGTCGTGGTAGGTAGCCAGCGATTCGATCAATTCCCTGCTTTCGGGATCGGGGTAACGGCGCAGGCGATTTACCTCGTAATTCCGCAATACACCGGCAATCGCGGGCGAGGGTGGATAGGGATTTTCGTTGGTGTTGAGCTTGATGTATTGCTGGTCCTGGGGTTGCTCCCCGGGTGTGTAGGGATCGAGTGCCTCGATTTGTTTGCTCCAGTAACGATTCATCCCGGTTCCCTACGAAGTCAACAGCCGACCACCGTCGACGCGGATGACTTCGCCGGTGATATAGTCGTTCGTTGCCAGGAACAGTGCGGTATCGGCAATGGCCTCGGGTGTGCCCCGGCGCTTTAAGGGGACCTGTTCAAGCAGCTTTTGTTTATAATCCTGCTCATCACTGGTTTCGTCATTTGTCTCGTCGCCTGGCCACAGGATTGCACCGGGGGAGATGCCGTTTACCCGGACCTCTGGCGCAAGTTCAAGTGCCAGCGACCTGACCAGCATCTGGTTGGCCGCCTTGGCGCTGCAGTAAACGCTGTGATGCTGCAGTGGTAGTGATGCGTAAATGTCGAGGAGGTTGATAATACAACCCGAAGTTAGCTTTATCAGCGGATAGCAAGCCTGGGACAGAAACAGCGGCGCCCGGTAGTTGCTGGCGACCAGGTCATCCCAGGCCTGTAAATCAATCTGGCCAAACCGCGTGGGGTAAAAACTCGAAGCATTGTTGACCAGTACGTGCAAACCATCGAATGCGTCAGCCGCTTTTGTGGCAAGCCCTTCGAGTTCTTCGAGCGAGCTCAAATCGGCACCGAGCGCAATCGCCGAGTTTCCCCGCAACTGGTTGAGGTCAGCCGCCAGTGCCTGTGCCGCGTCGGCTGAAGCGCGGTAATGGATAATGAGATTTGCCCCGTTTTGATGTAGAGTGCGGGCGATCTGCGCACCGAGGCGATTTGCCGCGCCGGTTACCAGCACGGATTTATCAGTTAACAACATCAGCCTAGCGAAAGCGAAAAGTGCCATCATATCATCCCCGCAAGCAGACGCTAGCCCATGACTGAAAAACAGAAAGTGTCAATGAATTTTCCATCGGGGCATGATGCGCACGGCCTGGAGCTGCCGACCCCAGACGACGATGCTATCGCGCACAGTACACGGCTCGCGGGGGTCATCGCTGACCGCATCGAGTCCCGCGGAGGGGTGATCGGGTTCGACGAATATATGCACCTGGCGCTGTATGAGCCGGGACTTGGATACTACTCGTCGACCACTCCCAAATTTGGAGCACAGGGTGATTTCGTAACCGCTCCGGAAATTTCACCGCTATTTGGATTCTGTATCGCGCAGCAGATTGCAGCCGTAATTGCACAGGGATGCGGCGCCCGGGTACTCGAATTTGGTGCTGGTAGTGGCAAACTCTGTGCCCAGATTTTGAACGCATTACCCGGCCTCGAGGCATATCAGATACTCGATCTCAGTGCTGACCTGAGGCAGCGGCAGCAAGCGCAGTTGCAACAGGAACTTTCTGCGGAACTGTTTCACAAAATAGAGTGGTTGAGCAGCCTGCCGCAAGAATTTGATGGTATCGTGCTCGCCAATGAAGTACTCGATGCGATGCCCGTGCATATCCTGTCAAAGCAGGGGAATTGGCGCGAATGCGGGGTTGGTTATGATGGACAGCGCTTCAGCTGGCACAATTTTGCCCCGGAAGCGCCCGTGATGGACGCGATTCGATCGATCGAATCGCACCTGGGCGAATTTGCAGATGGCTACACCTGTGAATTGAATCTGAATTACCGTCCCTGGTTCAAGGCGCTCGCAGAGGTCTGTAAGCGCGCACTGGTAATGATTATCGATTACGGTTACGAGCAGGATCAGTATTACCACCCCACGCGCAAGCGCGGTACGCTGACCTGTCATTACCAGCATCGTGTACACGGCGATCCGCTGATCTACCCTGGACTGCAGGACATTACCGCGTTCGTCGATTTTGATGCCTGCGCCGATGCAGCCGAAGAAAATGGCTTCGAGCTGTCAGGGCTGGTTAACCAGGGGTCGTTCCTGATTGCCAATGGCCTGCTCGAGGAGTCGCAGCGCCTGGCAGACGAAAGCGATATTCAGGCGCGGATTGCAATATCAAAACAGGTGGGGACTCTCACCCTGCCACAGGAGATGGGCGAGAAATTCAAGGTGCTGGCGATGCAGAAAAATATCGCGCTGGAACTTCCGGCGATGCAGCGTAAGGGTGCCTATGGATAACCTGCAAATTGTAATCCTCGCAATCGTGCAGGGGTTGACCGAATTCCTGCCGATATCGAGTTCGGCCCACCTGGTACTGGTACCGCAGATGCTGAACTGGCCGGACCAGGGACTGGTTTTCGACGTGGCGGTACACATAGGTTCGCTGCTGGCGGTACTTTACTACTTTCGGCACGAAGTAAAGCGCATGTCGGTATCCTGGGTACGCTCGGTCGCCGGGGGTGAGGCGAATCAGGACAGTTTACTCGCCTGGTGGGTGATTATCGGTACCGTGCCGGCAGTCCTCGTCGGTTTCCTGTTACAGGGACCCATCGAGGTAAAACTGCGTATGCCCTGGATCGTGGCGGCGGGCTCGATAATCTTCGGGCTATTGTTATGGTACGCCGATGCCAGTGCGCGCCATACGCGCAATGAATACCAGTTAAATCTCAAAGATGTATTAATTATCGGCGGTTTCCAGGTGTTGGCGCTGATCCCGGGGATATCGCGCTCCGGTATCACGATAACACTCGGGCTGTTTCTCGGACTCACCCGCAAGGCGGCCGCGCGCTTCTCGTTTCTACTGGCGATTCCGATCATTCTTGCCAGCGGTGTCATGCAGAGCGTGCGTATGGTGATCGAGGTCAGCCCTATCGGTTGGGGCGATCTGATGTTGGGTGCCGCACTGTCAGCGATAAGTGCCGGTATTTGCATTCATTTTTTCCTGCGACTGATCGACCGCGTCGGCATGTTGCCATTTGTCGTGTACCGCGTGCTGCTTGGCGTTGCGATACTGGTGATGCTGAACTGAACAAAACCTGGATGACACAAACTAGTGATAATCCGCGATCCCCGTTAAGACTGGCGGCGGCCTGGTATGTTATCGGCGCGATCATGCTGCTCGGTGTTGCCGTGGCCTCACTGGTACCAGTGCCAGATATCGGGGTCAGTGACAAACTGTCGCACCTGGTGACTTACTTCTTGCTGGCAGGCTGGTTCAGTCTGTTGGCCGCCAACCGTATTACCCTGGGCTGGACCGTGATTGGCCTGATCGCGTACGGGATGTTAATCGAGCTGTTACAGGGCATGACGTCTTATCGCTACCCGGAGTGGGGCGATGTACTCGCTAACGGAATCGGTGTCCTGGCTGGCATCCTGCTGTATTTTTCGCCGCTGTCGCGGTTGCTCCGATTCGTCGACTCCAGGCTAGCTCGACTGTGGTTGCAATAGCGCTTTTTCGTGTTCGATTAAGCGCAACCGTTCCGCCTGAATCGCCTGTCCCATGGCCTTGCCGGTGAGTCCTTGCTGCTGGATACCGGTGACATCAAGATGGCGCAGCTTGTCCGCAAGCTGCAACAGGAAGTCGGCCTGTCGGTAAGGGTCGTCTTCAGATCCCGCGCGACCGCGAATATCGGCGCGGCAGGCATCGAGCATTTTTTGAAATCGCAGCGGCTTACGCATGCTGTCTGCCCTGGTAAATAACTTCAACAGGGTCGATGCTTTAAGCTCCATCGCACGGTGTACCAGGAGATGAAATTCGGTCGTAATCAGGGCAAGCTCGGTATGTGCCCGCGGAACCCGCCAGCGCTTGCAAAATGCCTTGACCGGCTTCTTGCCGCGCGCCTCGTGGCCACGGTGACTCGGTAACACCGAGGCGGGAGTTGTTGCTTTACCCAGGTCATGCATCAGCACGGCAAAGCGGGTTTCGTTATCGTGGTCGAGTGCGGCGCTCGCCTGCAGCGCCATCATGACATGCACACCGGTATCGATCTCGGGATGGTATTTCGCATTTTGCGGTACACCGAAGAGGGTATCAATCTCGGGAAACAGGCGTACCAGCACACCACAGTCACGCAGGCTGGTAAAGAATACAGCGGGATCTGCCTCGTCGAGTGCGCGCGATAATTCGGACCATACCCGTTCCGGCACCAGGGCATCGAGTTCGCCGGACTCGCCGATTTGCCGAATCAGGTCGCGCGTATCCTCGGCAACGGTAAAACCCAGTTTATGAAATCGCGCCGCGAAGCGGGCAACGCGCAGCACCCGCAGCGGATCTTCGACAAATGCATCAGAAACATGTCGCAGGATGCGGTCTTCGATGTCCTTTTGACCGCCGTACGGATCGACCAGGTTGCCCTGATCGTCTTCCGCCATCGCGTTGATGGTCAGATCACGACGTAGCAAGTCCTGCTCGATCGTGGTTGCCGGGTCGGCGCTGATCTCGAATCCTTTGTAACCCGGCGCCGTTTTGCGCTCGGTGCGAGCCAGCGCGTATTCCTGCTTGCTTTCGGGGTGCAGGAAGACCGGGAAATCCTTGCCGATCGCCTTGTAGCCGGCGACCTGCATCTGTTTTGCGGTGGCGCCGGTTACCACCCAGTCGATGTCGTTAACCGGCAGTCCGAGCAAGCGATCGCGTACACAACCGCCGACACGGTATACCTTCACAGATGGTCCTCGGGGTTGCCGGGTTGTGGGTATTCCTTGCGGAAACTGTCATAGTTGCGCTTGTTACCGAACATGGCTGGCAAACCCTTGAGGTACTGGCGCAGGCTGGTTTCGCAGAGATCGCCATCGTCGCAAACATTATCGGTCTGCAATGAGCGGTAATTATCCATGGTAAACAACTTGCCGGGCAGATTCTGCAGAATCAGTGCCTGCAAGCGCGATAGCCCGTTGCTCAGCGGCATGACGCGAACCGGGAGCTGCAACGTGTCGATGATTAACTCGAGGATCTGGCGTAACGTAAAAACCTCGGGTCCGCAAACCGTATAGCGTTTGGCACATGTTTCCCGGTTATCGATCGCGTTGACCATTTTTTCGACCAGGTCACCGACGTAGACCGGGGCCAGTTTGCTATTGGGGCAGGCGAGGGGGAAGTAACCGAAGAACAGTTTCAATATGCCGGCAAACCGGTTGATGAAATCGTCGTCCTTGCCAAACACGACCGAGGGTTGGAAACTGGTTACGTTCAGACCCCGCTGGCCAAAAGTGTGTAACAGGTTTTCACCCTCGCCCTTGGAGCGAAGGTAGAGGCTACTGCCGGTTGCCTGGTTAGCGCCGAGCGCGCTCACGTGCAACAGGCGTTTGATACCGGCTTCGCTGCAGGCTTCGACGACGGCCTTGATAAAATCAACGTGGTAGCGACGAAAATCACCCTTGCGCCGTTCATTCAGAATACCGACCAGGTTAATAACGGCCTGCTGCCCTTCGCAGAGATTTTTTAATTCATTGCTGTCGGTAATGCTGGCTTCCAGCATGCGAATATTGGGGTGTACCAGCAGCGCACGATTTCGATGCGGCCTGCGACTGGGTACGGTGACCTGCCAACCCCGATTAGCGAGCGCAAACGCCAGATGTTTGCCGATAAATCCGCTGCCGCCGAGCAATAGTATATTGCGTTTATTACTCATACCGCCTTTTTTCTGTTTTGATTATGGTGACGCGGTGGTCGCTTTTTGTGCTTGTGGCGCTGTGGTTTACCGCTGCCGGGCTTCGGCTTTAATCGGCCACCTTTCATTTTAATCGGGGGTTTTGGCTTGATCAGCAGATCGTTACTGATCGACATGGTGGGAATAGGGCGTCGAGTGTAGGCCTCGATATCGATAAGGTTCATTGCAAGGTCTTCACAGGCAAAGCTGATCGCGACACCCGATTTACCGGCTCGCGCGGTGCGCCCTACCCGATGCACGTAGTCTTCGCCGAGTTCCGGCAGGTCATAGTTGAATACATGCGTGACGTCGGGAATATGCAATCCACGCGAGGCGACATCGGTCGCCACCAGGATCGAATATTCGCCATCGTGGAATTTCTTCAGCAGCGACTCGCGCTTGTTTTGATGGATGTCCCCGGAAATGATCGCGGCCGAAATGCCGTTACCCTGCAGGTATTCCCAGATGCGAATCGTGGCATGCTTGGTGTTGGCAAAGATGATGCTGCGCTGCGGCTGCAGTTTCTTTATCAGGCCCAGCAACAGGGGTATCTTTTCATGATTGGCCGGGTGGTAAACGCTTTGTTCGATCCGGTCCACCGTGGGCGAGTCAGCATCGATCTTGATCAATTGTGCCTGGTTCATATGCTCGTAGGCGAGCTCCATCACTTTTTGTGCCATGGTCGCCGAAAACAGCATGTTGAGACGCTTTTCGGGCTCGGGCAGGCGTCTTAGCATGAAGCGCACGTCGGCAATGAAACCCATATCAAACATGCGATCGGCCTCGTCGAGCACCATCGCTTCAACGGCCTTGAAGTCGAATAATCGCTGTTTAAAGAAATCGATCAGGCGCCCAGGGGTGCCGATCAGGATATCTACCGGCTCGTCGAATTGACGCTTTTGTTGTTCGTAGGCCTTGCCACCGTAGCAGATCGCAAGCCTGAGCGGTAAATTGCGCAGCAGTCTTTCCGCATCCTTGTGGATTTGAATGGCCAACTCGCGCGTCGGTGCCAGGATTAAAGTGCGGGGTTTGCCCGGGGCCGTCGCGGGTTTGTCCGAGTGCAGGATCCGCTGCGCACAGGCGAGCAGAAATGCCAGTGTCTTGCCGGTGCCGGTCTGTGCCTGTCCGGAGACATCTTTACCTGACAGTAGCAGGGGTAGTGCTTGCTGCTGTATCGGGGTGCAGTAAACCATATCGATCTCTGCGAGTGCATCGAGCAAGCGTTGGTCGAGCGCCAGTGAGCTGAACTGCTGCTCGGTTAAGTGTTGTTGCCCCATGCTATCGCGTATTCTCTCAGGTTAAATGCTTAATCGGAGTATGGTAGCAAATTGCATGAAAACCTGCGCTGTGATTTGAAAAAGCTGATTTCGATCCCCATATCTAGAATCAGGGCAGGCGGATTCCTAGCATTTTTTCGCCACATTTGCATTATTGACAGTTAAAACTGATACGACTAAATTGTTGGTCCACTTGATTAAGCCATGGGGCTGGAGACACGCGTGAGTGAGAAAATTGTATACCTTTCGGATGAAAGCTTTGAGTCGGATGTGCTGCAGGCAGATCAACCAGTGCTCGTTGACTACTGGGCGGAATGGTGTGGACCCTGCAAGATGATTGCTCCGATCCTGGAAGAGATAGCCGATGAATACGACGGTCGACTCACCGTAGCCAAGCTCAATATCGACGACAATGCCAATACCCCACCCAAGTATGGCATTCGCGGTATCCCGACACTGATGCTGTTCAAGGGTGGCGCTGTCGAGGCGACCAAGGTCGGCGCATTGTCGAAATCCCAGCTAACCGCCTTCCTGGACAGTAATATATAGTCGCTCACAGCCCCTGAAATGATTGAAAAAAGGGTCGTTGATTGAGGTAGACGACCCTGAATTACTGTGCTAACCTCTTCTTGATCGTTGCCGTATCTCCGCGGCATTCTTGACCAAAAAAACAAATACATTTCCTGACATTTCCTGACATTACCTATAGGCCGTCCTGACGTCTTTATTCCCCAACCCTGCATATAGGGCACTCTCAAAATGAATCTAAACGAGCTCAAGCAACATACCGTCCCCGACTTAATCGAAACTTTGAAATCAATGGGTGGTGACCACTCGGCGCGCATGCGACGCCAGGACATCATCTTTAGCATCCTAAAGTCCCAGGCCAAGAAGGGCGAAGATATCTTCAGTGAAGGGGTACTGGAAATCCTGCAGGACGGATTTGGATTTTTGCGGTCTGCCGACAGTTCGTACTTGGCCGGCCCGGACGATATCTACGTGTCGCCAAGCCAGATCAGGCGCTTCAACCTGCGCACCGGCGATACCGTCAGTGGCAAGATCAGGCCACCGAAAGACAACGAGCGTTACTTTGCCCTGTTAAAGGTCGACCAGATCAATTTTGACCTGCCGGAAAACGTCAAGCACAAGGTTTTGTTTGAAAACCTGACCCCGCTGCACCCCAATTCCCGCATGGTGCTTGAGCGCGGAAACGGCAGCACCGAGGATATTACCGCGCGGATTATCGACCTGGTGTCGCCCATTGGTAAGGGTCAACGAGGCCTGGTGGTATCGCCGCCGAAAGCGGGCAAGACATTGATGCTGCAGAACATCGCCCAGAGTATTGCGAGCAACCATCCCGAGTGCTACCTGATCGTTCTGTTGATCGACGAACGTCCCGAGGAAGTCACCGAGATGGAACGCATGGTCAAGGGTGAAGTGGTGGCCTCGACTTTTGATGAACCGGCCAGTCGCCATGTCCAGGTCGCCGAAATGGTCATCGAAAAAGCCAAGCGCCTGGTTGAGCACAAGCGAGATGTTGTCATCCTGCTGGACTCGATAACGCGCCTGGCCCGTGCCTATAACACCACGATACCCTCTTCCGGAAAGGTTCTTACCGGTGGTGTCGATGCGCATGCACTGCATCGCCCGAAACGTTTTTTTGGTGCGGCGCGAAATATTGAAGAAGGCGGTAGCCTGACGATACTTGCAACCGCGCTGATTGAAACCGGTTCCAAGATGGATGAAGTCATTTACGAAGAATTCAAGGGTACCGGTAACATGGAAATTCACCTCGATCGACGTATTGCTGAAAAACGCGTATTCCCGGCGATCAACATCAACCGCTCCGGTACCCGCCGCGAAGAACTTTTGATCGATCAGGAGGAACTGCAAAAAGTCTGGATCCTGCGTAAATTTCTGCACTCGATGGATGAGATTGAGGCGATGGAATTTGTGCTCGGACGCATGCAATCCAGCAAGACCAACCTGGAATTCTTCGATCAAATGAAGAAATAGGTGTCGCGTGACCCGGGTTCGATCGTTTGAACCGATTATTGGTCGCCGTCCCCGAATCCTGATTCTCGGCAGTATGCCCGGCGTGGCTTCACTTGAAGCCATCCAGTATTATGCGCATCCGCGCAATGCATTCTGGCCGATCATGAGCGAATTGTTTGGTATCGATCATCGGGCCGATTACGAAGCGCGCGTGGCCGAGCTTACTAAGCAGCCGCTGATACTCTGGGATACCCTGCAGGCCTGTCAACGACCCGGCAGTCTCGATTCGAATATTGATGTCAAAACGGCAAGTGCCAATGATTTTGCTGCTTTGCTGCAACGATTTCCCGGGATTCGTGCAATCCTGTTCAATGGTGCAACTTCTGAAAGGTATTTCAGGCAGCTGGTGCTGCCGACTTTGCCGACAACACTCGAACTGGCGCTTTTGCGGATGCCATCCACCAGTCCGGCACACGCGGGGATGAGCTTTGAACAAAAGCTTGCCGCCTGGCGTCAACTGCTTGATTTTATTGGCTAGGACTTGAGCAGTTTTTTACGCACGTGTGCCATCGGCGCATCATCGTTGTAAACCACCTGGTCGTTTTGGAGGCTTACCCCGAGCGATGTCCACAATGCGTCCAGATCAACCGGGTAGGGGTCTGCTTTCGTCTTCAGGTATAAAGGCACGAGAACGTCGAGACCAATAGCACGATCGGCCGATTCAAATACTTCCATCGCACTCGAACTGGCATGCATGGACAGGCCGGCGTCGAGAATTCCACGCAGTGCATCACGCAGGCTCAGGCGGTTATCGGACAGTTTTCGGATTTCGATATCGGCGAGCATGCAGAAGATGGCACCACCCCAGTAGGTGCGTCCCCAGGTAGGGGTTCGGTCCAGTCCGCGGTCCCCGTTTTTGGGCAGCCCCTGTGGCATACGGTTAATGAAACCGTTCCAGACAAATTCCTCGCTCAGATGCCCTTGTTGCGCGCGCGCAATCGACTCGACATAGGTCGCGAGCCCCTCGAGCCACCAGCGATGGGCATAGGGCACGTCGGCCATCGCCAGGTGGACCATTTCATGCACCAAGATCCAGTCCTTGCGCAGCATCGCCGGCGTAATATTTTCACCCACCACGATACGCATTGAGGGTGAATCGCCACCGAAGGCCTGGCCGAAGCGCACCGTATGACCATCTGTCACTTGCAGATCGATGTGCACGTTTGTTACCGGAAAGCGGCCATAGTATTGATGCACGGTTTTGGATGAGTAGAGGACCCACTCGAGCAACATGTCCTTCTTGCCGCGTAACACGCGATCACGGATTTCGACGCTAATATGGCTACCATCGATGTTGAAGGCAAATTCTGTATCACTGACGGTTTCAATTTCTGGCTCGGCCGCGTATAGCACGCCTGAGTAAACCAGCAGCAAGATAAGCAGCGGTTTCACGAAGACTCCCGTTATTATTTTATTCATTCTGTGACTTCACCGGGTGACAAAGGTTCATTCGTCGGGACCCTGTTCTTTATGCTGCGCATTCAAACCCGCATCATACCAGCCGGCGCGGTCCCGCCAGAAAATATTATCTTCCGGCTCGATACCCGGTTCCTGGCTCAGGGATCCGGCGGGAATAACCAGCTTGCCGCTTTTAAGGCTGGTGTAAGGCACCAGCGAACCGCAATGGGTACAAAAACATTTCGATATAACACCAGGTTTATCAGGGGTGTAACGTTTGATCAGCTCCTCCCCGGCAAGCCATTCGATGCGATCGGCACTGGTGAAAATATTGGCTGCATGGGCCGTGCCGGTGGAGCGCCGGCACTGACTGCAGTGGCAGAGATGGAACTCGTCGAAGGGTCCGGTGACCTGGTACTGGACCTGTCCGCACAGACAGGCGCCTTTTAGCGGTTGATTCATTTTGACACCCTCATATTTGTTGGCTTGCAATTAATCTCTGGATGACGTCCTCGAAATGACGTTCGTGCACGTTGGCATAGGCAAAGCGGATGAACTGTTCCTGGTCCTGGCCGAAATAACTTCCCGGCAGGCTGATGATTTCGTGATCCTGAATCAAGCGCTTGACGACATCCCGGGCCGGAGCGTCGAAAGGGTGCTGGATATAGGCGAAGTAGGCGCCGGCGCTGATCAGGCGGTAGTCCAGATCGGGATGCTCGAAGGCCTGTTTGATGGCGATGGCGCGTTGCGCCAGTTCATCTGATTTTTCCAGCTTCCAGGCGTGCAGATTATTGAGGCCGTAAAGTGCCGCAAGCTGGCCCGCATGCGGGGCACAGATCGCGGTGCAATCCTGGATCTTCTTGAGCTGCTCGAGTAATGCCTGGCTCGCCGCGACCGCGCCGGTACGAAATCCGGTCAGGCTGAATACCTTGGAAAAGCTATATAAATGAACCAGGGTATCGCGCCAGTCAGCACGCGAAAACAGGCGATGCGGCAACTGCTCGATATCGATGAAATCACGGTAAGTTTCATCCATGATCAGCGCAAGTTCATGCTCGCGGGCGAGTTCGAAGAATTGATCAATACATTCGTGGCTGTAGATGGCACCGCTGGGATTATTCGGCGTCACCAGCAAGATCGCCCGGGTACGCTCGTTGATCAGTGAGCGAGCTTCCTGTGGATCGGGCATCGCGGTATCGGCGTTAAACGACAGGTAGCGTGGCACCACGGCGCGGGTTGTGAGCCACATCTGGTGATTGAAGTAACAGGGCAGCGGCACGATAACCTCGTCGCCGGACTGGCACAGGGTGTCCACGACCGAGCAAAACGCCTGGTTACAGCCCGCGGTAATGAGGATGTCATCGGCGATTACCGTGCCCTGGTAGCGTTCGCTGATATTACCCGCCAGGGCCTCACGCAAAGCCGGGATGCCGCGGATATCGGTGTAGGTAGCCCCTTCACCCGCCTTGATCGCCTCGGCGAGATAATCCCTGAGCGACTGCGGCGGCAGGTGCGCTGGAACCGCCTGGCACATGTCGATCAGCTTGTCGGACCCGGGAGTGGTTACCCAGGACCAGGCTTCGGCGATTGGTGCCGCGGCGCAATCGAGCACATTTGGATTGAAATTCATAGCAATTACCGGGTCATTTGAACCGATGTTAGTGAATTCCTGCCTGCCTTACCAGCCTTGGGAAGCTATGACATAATACGCGGCGAATTTAACGCCGGGATACGTCGATGAAATACTTACATACCATGGTGCGTGTGCACGATCTGGAGGCCTCGCTTGGATTCTACTGTGACCTGCTTGGCCTGGTTGAGACCGATCGCTATGAAAGCGAGGAAGGCCAGTTTACGCTGGTTTTTCTCGCGGCACCGGAGGACCTTGTACAGGCTAAGACCAAACGTGCGCCGCTGGTGGAGTTGACTTACAACTGGGATGGAGAGGAATACCAGGGAGGCCGTAATTTCGGTCATCTGGCCTACGCCGTGGATGACGTATACGCCGTTTGCCAGAAAATGATGGACGCTGGAGTTACGATCAACGTTCCGCCCCGCGATGGTCACATGGCGTTCTTTCGTTCACCCGATAACATTTCGATCGAGTTGCTGCAAAAGGGTGAGCCGCTGGCGCCTGCCGAACCCTGGGCATCGATGCCGACCACCGGTGAATGGTAGCCGTGGAGCGATATCTCGAGGGAAGGATCGCAATCATTACCGGCGGCTTTGCCGGAATCGGTAAAGCGATTGCAATCGCACTGGCCGAACGCGGCGCCATCATCGCGGTTGGTGCACGGCGCCAACCCGAGGCTGCAATAGCGGAGCTCAAGGCCGCCAGCGATGCGTTGTTTTACCGGCAACTCGATGTCGCCGACGTCGATAGTGTTGAGGCGTTTGTCGACGCACTGGCAAGCAAACACGGCCATGCCGATATCCTGGTGAATTCAGCCGGTGTTACCGCGCATGAGCTGGTTTGTGGACACGATGAGCAATCCTGGCTCGACGTCATCGATATCAACCTGTCGGGCCCATTTCGGATGATACGTGCTTGCCTCCCGAAAATGATCGAACACCGCTGGGGCCGCATTATCAACATTGGCTCGACCGCGGCGACCACCGCGGTTGCCGATCATGCCGCTTACTGTGCATCCAAGTCGGGTCTATTGGGATTGAGCCGCGCGGTTGCGCTCGAGGGAGCGCCGCATGGTGTCAGTTCGGTTGTCATCAGTCCGACCTGGGTGCAAACCGAAATGTTCGATAACAGCATGGAAATCCAGGCGCGCAGGGCGGGGCACAGTGTCGATGCAGAAATCGGCAAACTCATTGCCGAACAGCCGCAGCAGCGCCTGGTGCAACCGCAGGAGCTCGGTGCACTGGCAGCCTTTCTGTGTCGCGATGAGGCACTTGGTATCACCATGGAAGACATCCAGCTCAATGCGGGCGCACTGTGGTAGCATGACACCATGTCGATTCTGAATTTACAGGCCAGCTACTTTTCGATTGCTAACCCGGTGCAGATGCTGGAGCGTAGCTTCAATGGGTTCCTGCATAATCAAGATGTACGCATTAACCAGCGTGAGGTGGATGTTTGCTGGACCGACCGTGCCGAGGCTGCGTTGCGGGCCAGCGATCGGCCGTTAATCGTCGAACTGCAGCTGTATTTTTCCTGCGTGGTTAAAAAGCGGGTGCTGTTCCACCGAAGCGCTGAATTCGATACCACGATAGTCAATGACAAGCTTGAACTTGCGTTTCGACCGATCGGGTCTGCGGTTTGTGACCCACGGGAATTTGCCCTCAATCATCCTGCGGGTACTGACCTGTCGCAGGGTGTCGCGCTGCGCATGGTTCCGAGACGTGTTGAAATCGATTTTCGTCGGGGCGCATGGACTGGCCAGTTTTACTATTGATTGATCAGGTCGTCGGCTCCAGGTAAATCCCTGACAAGTCTGGTTCACCTCAACCGGCAATTAAAAAGTGCTTTCGGGTCTGGAAAACTTTGCGTGAATCATACCGATAATTGCACCGCCAATGCCTTGTTCCAAAAGTGCCCAGGCGGGGTCGATCAACAGACTCTGGGCTGGAAATCGGTAAACGCCGTGCAGAACCAGGGCTTGGGGCAACAGCCATGCGATGCCCGCAACCATGCCGAACAGGAAGCCCGTCCGGATCGAGTATGACGGTTGGCTGACCACGCGCGGATATATCAGAGTCATGAGCAAGGCAAGCAGTGCATAGCCCAGTGCTATCAGCGCGAGGTTCGGGGATTCCAGCAGCATCTCAGGATCGATATTTTCACTGACGAACTGGTTGACTACCAGCCCGTTAAAAAGACCAGCCAGGACAAACATGACCAGGAAGGCTAACAGTAGCGAGATAATTTTGATTTTCACGGATGTTTCCCCGGGGTGGCATTAAAGTTTTGATTTTGCAGCATGGCACTGATACCAACCGCGACCAGCGCTGCACCAAACACAGCCGCGGTAATGCGCGCCGCTTCGATTTCGCCAGCCGGGCTTAGGCCCACGCCAAAAGCGATGGCCGACAGGATCAGAAAAATACCGAGATAGCCCGGGACTATTCGGGATCTTGTCCATGCCGCGCCCAGCAGTGCGTAGCCGACTACCGTCAGTAAGCCGGAAAGCGGGAATGCGAACGCAACCATACCCATGGCGTCGCCAGCACCGTGGTCGTTAATCACGGCCGGGTAGTTTGTTGCCAGGAAAGGGGCGATTAGTATCTCGTAGTAGTCGAGTCCAAAAATCATCATCATGCCGATAAACAGCATGACGTATCCAATCAGCCCGAGTCGGCCGGCGCGCAGTGCCGTAACCGTGTAGAGGGCTGTCGTGCCCAACAGGCCGAGTACCAGGGAAACCGCGAACAGGATATGTATTAGTATCCAGGACGTCGAGGCAATCACATCCGGCGGCATATGGTGCGGGTGCGAGATATAGGAGTAACCAAGCGCGAGTCCGCTGATGATCATCAGCAGGCCACCTGCGCGAATGAACAGCAGTACCGTCATTTTCAGCCCCCGACCTGAAAGTCCACATTATAAGCCATCCCACTCTGATCGTCAGGCCGGCCGGATAATGCTGTTAACGGTGATACCCGGGTAACGCCTGTTGTATGCGGCAGCATTTTGGTTATATCTATATTAGGATTAACTAATATAAAGAAAATCTAATTTAGTATGAAGTTATTTGACGGAGAGTGACATGAGTATTGACCGTATTGTAATGATGTTTGCCGGAACCGTGATACTTGTCAGCACCATAATTGTCTCAGTTACATCAGGTTTACTGGCTGTTTTTAACCGGGTTTGTCGGAGCGAACCTGTTACAGGCGTCTTTCACCGGCTTTTGCCCGCTGGCCAGTATCCTAAAGTCACAGGGTATCAAACCGGGCCAGGCCTTTTCCTAGGTAAATCTGTTCCAGGCACAAATCGATAATCGCCGGGTCACCGCTATCGCGATACCCGGTGACTACCCCCCAATTATCCCCTTCGCTCGGCTGCCATTTATGGCATCATGCGCCGCTAGTAATGAGAGAATAAGGTTCGGGGGAATTACAGGTGTCGGTAAATGAAACAATCGTTACGGATTTGATCAATAACGGGATCGAGTTTGTGACAACAGTCCCCTGCAAGCAGCTGGCGGGCGTCATCGAGAAGGTCGATCAAAGCGACAAGATTTTTCATATACCGTCCAACAAGGAGGATGAGGGTATGGGGCTATGCGCGGGTGCCTTCATGGGTGGAAAACGCTCTGCGATCATCATGCAGAATACGGCGATCGGCGTAACCATCAATACGCTGGCCACGTTGATCCAGTATTACCATATCCCACTACCGATGCTGATCAGCTATCGCGGTGAGATCGGCGAACCGGTCGCCTGCCAGGTCGAAATGGCGGTACATACGAAGGCATTGCTGGCGCAACTGAGTATACCGACCTACCATTTTCACCATCCGGATGATGTGAATGAGCTGGACGCCATTCTCAAGCACTGTTTCATGTGCAAAAAGCCCGTTGCCATTTTGACCGATGCCAGTTTCTGGAAGGCGGCCTGAGATGATTCGCAGCGAAGTATTAAAAATAATGATTCCCGTTATTTCCGATAAGCTGGTGATCTGCAATATCGGTTTGCCCAGCCAGGAACTACATCTGCTCGATGACCAGCCGAGCAATTTCTACATGCTCGGAACCATGGGGCTGGCATCGTCGATTGGGCTTGGCCTGGCCCTCGCGCAAAAAGACAAAGTCATTGCGATCGATGGGGACGGCTCGGTATTGACTAATTTCGGCACCCTGCCGACGATTGCCAACAACGTGGCGGATAATTTCATCCTCCTCATTATCGATAACGGCAGCTATGGCTCCACCGGGGATCAACCCACCTACGCGGGCGGCAAAACTTCACTGGCCGCGGTGGCGAAGGCCTGCGGTTGTGAAAATGTTATCGAGTGCCGGGCCGAGGAAACCGCGGCGATGCTGCAAGACGCACTGGACTCGAATAAAATGACGATCATTGTCTGCAAGTGCGAGTCGGGAAACATTCAGGTACCCGTCATCGATATGGACCCGGTCGTGATCAAGGACCGTTTCATGAAAGAGGTTCAAGTCAGAAACAATAACTAATTGGTGAATACTTTTAACCTGCAGTATTCAATTGTTAGCGTCTAAAGCGGGCATTTGAAATCATGGATTGGCCGTCAGAGAACGCCATTTGCGGACTCCAAAGTATCTAAAAAAGTCCGTTTCAAATTCCACCTGAAACCCGCAGCGCATTTTGCTACTAGTTATGTCGACATATATACTCAGGCCTTCCAACAATAATTTTATGGAGGGTATCGAGATGCATTTCATGGTTGTCTGGACTTTCAAGCCAGATCACACTAAGAGCGCGATAGCACGGTTTAATGAAACCGGAGGTGCGCCTCCTGACGGAGTCAAAATGGTTGCCAGATGGCACGATGTTTCCGGTTCGCGGGGCTTTGCAATTGCTGAGACGGATGATGCCGTCGCCGCGTCGAAATGGTGTCATGACTGGTCTGATCTATTATCGTTTGAAGTGATACCCGTTCTGAATGATGAACAGCTTGTCCAAGTTATCGGGCAATAATGATAATTCCGACTCATTGAGACCTTGGCTTGCACCAGGGTCTCCACTCGGGATTCGAGTGCACGTTATCTCAATAACAGACACTCGTAATCGCGATATGGGCTTCTGAGAACAGCCCTTAGCGGAGGCTCGATGAACCGTGCAATTCTTGAAAACTTTTTGACTTTAAATCAGTTCTAGCCCCTTATCTCGGATAAATTCGAGTAACATTCGCGCGGGTAAGTAATCGGGATCATAGCTGAGCGAACGCGTAAGGGACTGCTTGGCATCTGACACACGCCCTTGCATGAGTAGGACGCGGCCCAGGTTGAAATACGGGTACTGGTAACAGCAATAGCGTTTTGCCTCGATGGCCTTTTTCAACCAGGAAATTGCTTCTTCAGGTCGACCGAGGTCTATGAGGTATACACCAATGTCGTTGTACGGGTTTCCGTATTCAGGGTCAAGCTCAATAGCCATCTTGCATTCGGCGATAGCCTCCTCGATGCGGCCGAGCTCGCTGAATGACCAACCGCGAAACGTGTAGGCTTCGGCAGTCGGGTACAAATCGATGGACTTGCTGAATAATTTAATTGCTTTCTCGTACTTGCCAATAGTGTGCAAGTAGTAACCCTTCTTCCAGAGCAACTTAGCCTCTTGAGAGGACGCTGGCTTTTCAGACTCCCCGGCATAAAGCAGCGAGACAGTGCACATGCACATGAGTGCGAATGAGACCAGAATCTTTCGAGAACCATGACGCCAGTTCATATACATATAGATGAACCGCAACCGGACACCTCTCCTTCATATTCGGATGAGAAGATTAGATCTTTTTAGCGGATATCATTGTATAACTGTCCGGCCTGGATTCAAACTGGAGGTCTCGTAAGAGACTAAATGAAGGCTCTGGGCGCGAAGTAATCCCGGAAAACTCAATATTAAATATCGGTTGTGGGTTGAATTTCGCCCCTGTATTCGAGGTATTGAGGGTATGTTTTCCCCAAGTCAGACGCTCAAATGTGCCTGCTGGGTTGTGGGAATCGATCAGAATCGGACGTTTGCAATTTGGATACAGCGAGCATCATTTTCAGGCGCTTCGGCATATAATTAATCACGTTTAATAACCTTTCGATACCGATTCTTAACTCAAGGGGGAGCTTGTAAGATGGAGAAAACTGTTCCATTTGCCAGTCATGAGGTTCGATGGTTTTTTAATGGGACGTCCGATCAATATGAGCCGCTAAGGCGTTGGTTTAAGACAGTAGCGCCCTTTCCAAAAAATCCGAGTGTTGGCCCACCAGTTTGGCAAGGTCGGCTTGATGATCAACCTGACATCTATTTGATCATACCTGGCAGCATTGATATGGGAATTAAGTGGCGCGAGGGCGAACTGCAAATCAAGGGTTGTATAGCCTCACTCGGCACGCAGGTTTATTGCGGACGACACCAAGGCAATGTTGAACACTGGATGAAGTGGTCATATCCGAATATGCCGCAGACTTATAAGAACTTGTTTTTGATTGGACACGAGCAGGATTTGCAGACCATTGCGGTGAAAAAAGTTCGCGCGTTGCGTAAGATTCGCGTCAATACCATTACCGGCCAGCCAGAAGAAGTCGAATCGACCACCCAGATTGATCGTGGTCTCGGGATCGAGCTGACGGATCTGCAAATCAAAGGTAATACATACTGCTCGCTCGCAGTCGAAGCATTTCCCGATGACTCTGCAATGAGCAGCGCATTCACCGAGGTTGTCGAGGCTTTTCTTAGCGATCTGACTGATATTGATCTTGACGCTGCACATTCGAAGTCTTATCCCGCGTGGTTAGATACCATTATCGGTCTCTGACTTCAGGGATATATTTCATCACAATAAAAGGTTCGGTAGTGTTACCTTTAGGTGTTTCGGTACAGGATAAATGGCGCGGTTGGATGGTCGCTATTCTGAATATATTATTATAAAGAGGCTAAGGTGACGGATATGAAAATATACTTGGTACAACACGGCGAGGCGGTGGCCAAAGAGTTTGACCCAGAACGTCCGCTAACCGAACAAGGTATGACGGATGTACAACGCGTTGCCAGGGCGCTCAAACATGCTGGGGTGGAGATAAAGCGGGTGATCCACAGCGGCAAGCTGCGTGCTCAGCAAACCGCAGAGATATTGGCCACCGAGATCGCGCCCATGCTGCAACTAGAGACCAGCGATCTGATTAATCCAAACGACAATCCAGGTGCGTTTGACTTGCAAACAGCCAGCGGGAGCGTGGATACTATGGTGGTCGGTCATCTGCCGTTTATGGCAAAACTGGTATCACACCTGGTAACTGGTGATGACAACTATATGCTTGTAGCCTATCAACCGGGGAGTGCCGTCTGCCTCGAATTAATTGAAAATGATAGCTGGCAGATCAACTGGATGGTAAGGCCGGAGTTACTGGGTTAACTGGTTACTGGTAAAACATCTATAGGCCAATTTGGTAATGCTTTTTTCCTCGGCGGTGAGGATCTAATTTTCGATATTTTGAAGTCTGTTTTCTCCAACGGAGAAGCTGAAAAATGTGCACTGAGCTTAGTACTTCGGCCAGAGGCGGGCACCAAATTACCGTGTTACTTGTATTAGGCATTTCTGAAAAATAAATTGATTTCTGCGAGGCCGTGCAACAAAATCAGGTCTGGAGTTACCTGCAAGCTGGTTAGTATGAATCAATTTGGAGACAAGGAGTCATTGTCGAAAATAAAAATACGGTTAGAGACAAACTTTTCAACGTAAAATAGGAGTGATGAAAATGGCTGTAAAGAAAAAAGTCGCAAAGAAAAAGAAGCCTGCTGCTAAGAAGAAGGCAGCTACGAAAAAGCCTACCAAGAAAAAGGTAGTTGCAAAGAAAAAGAGACCTGCTGCCAAGAAGAAGGTAGCTAAGAAGAAGAGGCCTGCAGCTAAGAAGAAGAGGTCTGTTGCCAAGAAGAAGAGGCCTGCAGCTAAAAAGAAGGTAGCTAAGAAGAAGCCTGCCAAGAAAAAGAGGCCTGCTGCCAAGAAGAAGGCAGCCAAGAAGAAGCCTGCCAAGAAAAAGAGGTCTGCTGCCAAGAAGAAGAGGCCTGCAGCTAGGAAGAAGGTAGCCAAGAAGAAGCCTGCCAAGAAGAGAGCAGCTAAGAAGAAGCCGGCCAAGAAAAAGAGGTCTGCTGCCAAGAAGAAGAGGCCTGCAGCTAAGAAGAAGGTAGCCAGGAAGAAGTCTGCCAAGAAAACGGCAGTCAAGAAGAAGCGCAAGTAAGTCAACAAAAAGCCCTCCCCCGTTGAGGGTTTTTTGTCGTCTACGGCACTACTTTCTAAGCCTTTCGGATGAGAAGCACTGAGAATCCGAGAAGGTTCGAACTCGGAAGCCTATTTTTCCGTAATGAGGATCTGTTTTCTCGTAAGCAGACGCTGAAACGCTAACGCTGAGCTTTGTAGTACGGCCAGAAACGGACACTGGCGTTAAGTTGATGAGTAGCTCAGCTCAGGCGAACATACGATTATGTCAATTCCTCCCCGAAGCCGATTCGCACTCATAACCGGAGCCACGAGTGGCATCGGGAATGGGTTCGCGCATGTGCTTGCTCAAGATGGTATAAATCTGGTCATCATAGCGAGGAACGCGACTCGGCTTAAGGAAGTCAAGAATGAGCTCGAAGCCAAGTATTCGATCAAAGTAAAAATCATACCCAGGGACCTCGCTAATCCTGAAACCCCTTCAGAAATCTTTGAAATCTTGAAGCAAGAGGGAATCGTTCTGAGCGTACTCGTGAATAATGCAGGCTTTAACGTTTATGGTACTTTCGAAGAAACAAATCTTGAAGAAGAGATTAAGATGATACGACTTCATATCATCGCGGTGACTCATATGACGAAGCTGTTTTTGAGGCAGCGCTCTCAACAGGGGGGGAACGAAATACTCAATGTGGCTTCGATTGCTGGACTCGTGCCCGGTCCTCTGGTTTCCGTGCATTTTGCGACACGCGCTTACATTTTGAGCTTTTCACTTGCGCTTAGCAACGAGTTCCAGGGATCAGATGTACATGTGACCTGCCTTTGCCCAGGCCCGACTAAAAGTGCCTTTTTCGGCCGTGCCAACATGAGTGATGTAAGACTGGCAAGTGGCAAACCGATAAAACTAATGGAAGCGCAGACAGTCGCAGCGAATGGATACAAGGCATTGAAGAAGCGGAAGGTGATTGTTGTTCCGGGCTATCGAAACAAAATTCTTGCATTTATGGCTGCGGTTGTACCGCGAGCATTGGCGATCAGGATAACTAGGTGGTTGATGGAGCGCAAATAGAAGTCTAAAGTCGTTGGCTACGAACCTGGTTCCTTGAAAGAAGACGCTGAGGGGTACCCGCAGAGTTACGTAGTACGGCCAGGAACGGATCTCTAAATTCAAAGACCAATACATCTGGAGTTCTTTTTATATCGGCCTGTATGTGTCAAAACCACATACGGAGCGTTAAGATTACGTTCTGATGAGAAAGGATAGTACAGAGCAGCTTGCCCGAGAACATCACCCAGAGCATATAAGATTACGCCTGCAGCAGGCACCCAAATCTCAAAACGTATCTGATGCTGTTCTTGGGGGCATAGACGGATGTGTGACTACTTTTGCAGTAGTCTCAGGTGTTGTTGGTGCGGGATTACCCTCATCGGTCGCCGTGATACTTGGTTTTGCTAACCTCGTGGCCGATGGATTTAGCATGGCTGTAAGTAATTATGAATCACATCGATCAAAGCAAGAATTTATAGAAAGCGTTAGACGATCAGAAGAAAGACACATTGATTTGGTTCCCGAGGGCGAACGAGAAGAGATACGTCAGATATTCAGGGAAAAGGGTTTCGAGGGGGATGTTCTTGAGAAGATTGTATCCACGATTAGTGAAGATAAAAAGTTATGGGTAGACACTATGCTCACGGAGGAACATGGCATACATAAAATTTCACCAAGCCCATGGGCATCTGCTGGAGCTACATTTTCGGCATTCGTCGTCGTAGGGGCAGCGCCATTGCTGCCTTTTATTACGTCAACATTGCAAATACAACAGAAATTCTTCGCCAGCGCCTGTGTTGCAGGAATCATGTTCTTTATGATTGGAATGCTTAAAAGCTACGTATTCGACAAACCTGCGATTTCGTCGGGATTTCGTACCCTACTAATCGGTGGTATTGCCGCGGGATTGGCGTTTTATACAGGATATTTACTTAGAGAGATGTTTGGAGTAATTGGTGTTTAAACTTTTAGTCGCTGTTCCCGTTTTGCAGGGCTTTAAAGGCCAACTAAATTTGGTTTTTATTATGCAGGAGCAATAATGTGGGCAAATCGCATGAAGGGCATTCAGGGAGGGTAAGCCTCCTACGTCGAGTCCTCTTTCTGGGTCCTCACACCTGCCCGTGGTGGTTTGCATACACTTTCGATAACCCCTTACGTAGGTTTATTCACGATCCTGTTGCAATTCTGGGCGCCTTTGTTAAGCCCGGTAATACGGTCGTTGATATTGGCTGTGGCCTGGGGTACTTCAGCCTTGCGCTTGCCGAACTTGTTGGGCCTGCTGGAAGAGTCGTGGCGCTGGACGTGCAGCCACAAATGATAGAGCGCGCTAGACACCGTGCCGAGCGACAGGGTTTAGCGAATCGTATTGAATTTCAGGTTTGTGCACCTGACAAACTTGGTGTTACCTGCCTTGTGGACTTTGCTTTGGCCTTTTGGGTTGTCCATGAAGTTGGAGATCCAGAAAGCTTACTGAGCGAGGTGCGATCGTTTCTCCAGCCGCACGGTCATCTCTTGATTGCAGAGCCGAAGGGGCATGTATCAGCTGATCGATTTGCTGCGTCAACCAAGCTGGCTAGCTCGGTAGGTTACGCGGTGTCGGAGGGTCCG
The DNA here is from genome assembly GCA_029862005.1 of Gammaproteobacteria bacterium. Taxonomy (NCBI): domain Bacteria; kingdom Pseudomonadati; phylum Pseudomonadota; class Gammaproteobacteria; species Gammaproteobacteria bacterium. The sequence continues at coordinate 28,169 of JAOTYD010000035.1, forward strand.
CCAGTTCAATTTAGCCGATCTGCTATATGCTCTCCAGCGCCCGAAAACATTCAGCTATAGCTCCTGCCAAGCGCCTCAGTTAATAACGAAGTTCATGTCGAATGCTTCCTGTGGGCAAACAAGTTGGGCTGTAGCCAGGGTCTGCTTCGGGTCGGTTATTGCCGCCAATTCATCGATTTTGAGCGGCAGTTTTCTCGTAAGGAGACGCTCAATTGGATGAGCTTGGCTGCAGGAATCGGCCGGGAACGGGCACCCAGGAAATTAGCTACTGTGGGATTTTCAAGAAGATTATGCTCGGAGGTGAAATGCTCCCGACCCAGGCGATCGTCCAGGCTGTCAGTTCGCAATATCCAAATCTTTCATGCACCTATCTGTGTGAGCGAGGGCTTGTCCATCTGGTAAGTCATGCGGGATAGTCCGTGAAGTTAGACTTTGCCCTGTGAGCGGGAAAATTCAAGCATACGCTCGATCGGCTTCAGCGCTTTCTTGCGTATCGACTCGTCGATATGGATCTCATGGCTAACATCATGCTCATCTTCGAGAACCGCGGCAAGGTTATCCAGGCTGTTCATTGCCATCCACGGACAATGGGCACAACTGACACAGGAGGCGCTGTCACCACCTGTTGGCACAGCAATCAGTTTTTTACCGGGAGCCGCTTCGTGCATCTTATGAAAAAGGCCAAAATCGGTTGCAACGATCAGGGTTTTCGCTGTGGATGCTTTCGCAGCATTGATCAGCTGCGTCGTGGAACCGACCACACTCGCCATATCAAGCACCTCGGTAGGCGACTCCGGGTGCGCAATAACCTCGGCATCAGGATGCTCCTGCATTAGTTGTCGCAGTGAGTTTGCCTTGAACTCATCATGTACGACACAGAAACCTTGCCAGTTGAGAATGTCGGCACCGGTCTGCTTCTGCACATAATTGCCGAGATGACGATCGGGCGCAAATATAATCTTCTCGCCTCTGGCGTGCAGGTGGGCCACGATATCGACGGCATTTGATGAAGTAACCACCCAGTCAGAGCGCGCCTTGACCTCGGCACTGGTGTTGGCATAGACCATCACGGTCCTGTCGGGGTGCTGGTCGCAGAGGGCACTGAAGCTCTCGATCGGACAGCTCAGATCGAGCGAGCATTCCGCGGCCAGATCCGGCATGATTACGCGTTTTTCCGGGTTGAGAATCTTTGCTGTTTCGCCCATGAAACGCACTCCTACTACGACTAGCGTGGTTGCAGAATGGCGATTACCGTAATCAGCCATACCCAGCGAATCACCGACGTAGCCACCGGTGGCATCTGTCAGGATCTGCAGCTGCTCATCGACATAATAATGCGTGATGAGTACCGCATTCCTCTTTTTGAGCAAGATCTTGATTGTCTCGAACAACGAGTCGCGTTGCTTTGGCGTCAAACTGCGCGGCTTGGCCGCGTGCAACGCCTTGCTACGTATATCATCGATAAGCTCAAGCGGAATTGTGGATGCTTTACCCATAAACAACTTCAAACGAGATAAGGATCTAGGCAGAATAAACGACTGTTTTTAATTAAGCCATGGATTTCGATAAACCGCAATCCCGGACAAACCACTCGCTGCGCAAATTCTTAGCGCCCATTTTTGGGTGATTTCGGAAGCATTTAATCGCTTATGGGGGACTGATTTCTCGAAAGGAGACACTCAGTAACTGGGGTGGGAGGCAATCTTCGGCCTATTCTGTTGAAAAACTCTAAATTTTTCTGGATGAGAAATTTATTTTCGATATTACGAATTTTAATATTTAACATACGGTTGGGAGACTAAGAACTAACGATCTCTTCCGACAAGGCAACTGGTGAGCTTACATAGTCAGTGCTAAGAGAAGTTTAGAATGCTTTGCTATATTGCAGAAAAATAGCCTTCCATTTTTATCGAGTTTTTCAACAGAATAGGCCACAAGCGGACATTCATCTACTCAATTAATACCAACTATTTAGATATACGCCTATTTTTAATGCCAACCTAAGCGCTCCAGGATTGACACCAGCCCCTGGCGTTAACAAGCTTCCCTGAGAATATCGCGCACCGCCCCCATTTAGCAGTCCTTGAGCCTTTGAAGAGTTGACATTCGGCACATCGTCTTGTTGCATATGGGGATTCATGGACATACTCAAGCGCTTTTGCGGCGGGACCCTCAGGATCTAGTTTCGAGTTTTCGGCCGCCAATGCAATCCCCTGGTGGGTTATATTGCTTAACGGTAAAGCAATTACCCCCGTACCAAGTACGCGTAGAAATAATCTGCGGGATTTTGTCACCGTGGATTCTCCTTAATATTCATTCAAATCGCCGGGTGAGGATAACATGTAATTTTGGTTTAACCTGTTGATTTATCAATACACTTTCATCTCTATGCCTTCATTGTCGCCTATGGGTCGGATATCGCCGCTGATCAATCGAATTTGAGCGTCAGCTTTCTCAGTAACGGACTCTCATAGAACCCAGGTAGAAGGCAATCTTCGGCCAATTGATTCGGCCAATAGCGGACATTGCCATGGCTCGGCTTGATTAAAACTCCAAAGGTAAATCGGCTTCCCAAATTTGTACCGGGGACTCTTCAACTGCATCGTTTAAACGACTCATCGTCCCGGACTGAATGAAACAATGATTGAGGCATATAGGTCCTGGTGGTCAGGACGGATTATCGAATTCGATAAGGGCATCTGCCAGGCTATGAATCGTCACCACGCCCAAGTAACATTCCCCGTCAACAACAAATAAGTAACTGGTATCGCTTCGTTCCATAATCGCCAATGCCTTAACGGCAGGAGAATCGGGAGTAATCGAGAGATGGGGCTCCTGAACATAGGTATCAGCCGGACTATCGAACAGATGCCTGGTCTCGGTGCCCATGTCTTGCATGTGGGACAACTCATCTCCCAGAACCATGGCCAGTTCCACCATGAACTCCGGAAGGCAGGAACGCTTGAGGATATTTTTTAACGTAACACGCCCGACGATACGGCCGCTATCGTCACAAAACGGGAGACTGGGAGTGTTGGCACGGGAACATTCCTCGAAAATTTCTCTGACTGTCGTTCCTGGCTTCGCGACCCTGGTGGGAATCAGCACCTGCTTTACGTTCATGGAAATTTACCTGTCGTCATTGTTTAGAGATACCGGAAATAGACGTAAAAACTAGCGATACCGATACTCAGCAACATCATTGGAAAAGCCATCAGCATGAAGGGCAGGAACCGGATGCGGTGACCCGCGCGCTCGGCGAAACCGGCCACGATAAGGTTGGCGCTTGCCCCGACGAGGGAGCCATTGCCTCCCAGGCATGCACCCAGCGCCAGCGACCACCACAGCGGCATGAGGGATTCGGCACCACCAAAAGGCGATGCCATGGATTTAATAACCGGGATCATGGTTGCCACGAACGGTATGTTATCGACAACCGCAGAGGCGACTGCTGAAATCCAAAGAATGGCAAGCGCAGTTACGGTAAGGTCGCCGTCGGTGTAGTTGATGACGAGATTCGCAAGAATTCGCAATACACCGGCCTCCTCGATCCCCTTGACCGCGATGAACAGGCCGATGAAGAAAAAAATGGTTATCCACTCGACGTTTCCGAAGGTCTTGTTTACTTCCTCTGACTGCTCCTCGGCATCGTTCTTCAAATTAGACAGGAGCAGCAACAGGGCTGCACCGAACATAGCGATCGTAGCAGGTTCAAGTCGAAGCGGGTGCGCCAGCACAAAACCCGAGATCACCAGCACAAGCACAAACATTGACTGCTTCAACAGTCTCACATCCGTTATCGCATCCTTTTCCTTGAATTTCATAATTCGCTCACGCGCGTCCGTGGTGGCTTGCATACTGCGCCCCCAGACCAGGTAAATAATTCCCATCGTGACAGCGAAGATAAAAGGAATGATGGGCGCGAGGTTGAGCAGAAAATCGTTGAACGACAGGCCAACGGCCGAGCCAATCATGATGTTAGGTGGATCACCGATCAGGGTAGCGGTGCCGCCAATATTCGACGCAAAAATCTCGGCAAATAGGAAAGGATACGGATTGATTTTGAGTTCATGGCAGATCAGGAGAGTAACCGGTGCAATCAACAGCACGGTTGTGACATTATCAAGCAGTGCGGAAAATATCGCTGTAACCAGCGAAAGCATGAACAATATACCCCAGGGGCTGGCGTTGACCTTCTTGGCCGACCAGACCGCAATAAACTGGAAGATACCGCTACCCCGGGTAATGGCGACGATTACCATCATTCCGGTCAGGAGCCCCAGTGTATTGAAATCGATACCCGAGATCGCGGTTTCCTGGTTCAGAACCCCGAGCGTTACCATCAGACCTGCACCTATCCCGGCTACGATCGCACGGTTAATTTTCTCGGAGACAATGAGTACGTAGGTTGCTACGAACAGTATCGATGAAACCCAGAGCGGGTCCCAGCCGAAGATCACCTGGGCCGCAAGTTCACTTTCACCGTGCATTGTTGACGCTTACGCAGCGACTTGTCGCATACTTTGCTGAGTATTTTTTCTTTTGATTACTCATCTTTCTCTGCGGATTCGTTCGCATCATTTTGGTTAATCAACCGTCCCATGATGATCCCTTCAAGAACATCCCAGGTAGATACCATCCCAACGAGCTTTTTGCTTTTACCTTTGACGACAATAACCGGCAGGCTTGTATCTTTACTTTCATCGAGTAAAGCCAAAAGCTCTGGAAAAGCTGTTTCCGGTGAACAGAAAAGCAGTTTCTTTTCCTTTTCCAGGAAATTTTCTACCGGCTGGTCAGCAATCTTATGCCAGCGATCTCCCATCTGGACAACTTCGTCCGGTAGAAAGTGGAGATTAGAAATACTGTGCTCTCCAAGGTTCAATGCTGCCTTGGGCAGCAACAGGTGACTCAATCGTCGCAGGCCAAACAATCCAATAAATGCGCCTGATTCATCCACGACCGGGAGATTGCGCACGTGATGTTCATGCATGAGGGACATGGCATGGGCGACTGTATCTGACGGCTTTATCGTGAACAAACCGGATGTCATGATGCTTTCTGTGGTCATGTCACAAAACTCAATCACTTAGAAGGATTCGAAAAGATGATACATTGGCTTGTTCGGTGATAGCAATAAATAGCGAAATAGCGCAGATGCCTTAAAGCACGATCGTCATGACGTCGCGTCACCTCGCGAAGATGTGAATACAACAGTACTGGTCATATAACTTCAACGATCCGATTGGTTTAAACGCGGGAACCTGGGCTTGGAACAAAGGTGACAGTTAACTTAAATCATAAGGCGAGTCGTGCACGCAGATCACTTTATTTCGGGAATCGCTAGACCATAACTCATACAAAAGTGAGCGTCTCA
>JAOTYD010000036.1 GCA_029862005.1 Gammaproteobacteria bacterium
ATGGTGGCCGCATCGTTCGTCCCGGTGATGGTAATGGCCTGGGTCGCAGTCGTACCATCATCGGAGGTAAAGGTAATGGTATCGACCAGGGTCTCGCCATCGGCGAGGGCATCGACAACAGGATCATTGTTATCGAGGGTATAAGTCCAGTCACCACTGCCATCGACAGTCACGGTGCCGTAGTTTGCGGTACTGGTGTCCAGGGTGCCTTCACCATTATCGACATCGCTGATCGCAATGGTGCCGCTGGCGGTCTGGTTGGCCCCGTCGTCTTCGGTGACCGCGGTATCGACTGGGGTTACCGAAATGTTCGCGGTATCATTGACAGCGCTAATCGTGCCGCTGACTGTTGCGGTATTGGTTAAGCTGCCATCACTGAGGGTGTAATCAAAGCTGACCGGACCATTGTAATTAGCAGCAGGGGTAAAGGTGATGTTATCACTGGCATCGATATTCACGGTGCCGTTGGTCACGGCGATACTCTGCACGCCACCGACTAGGGCGGTGCCATTGATCGCGGTAATACTGATCGGATCGCCTTCGGGATCGCTGTCGTTCGCCAGAAGCGTTGCATTCAAGCTGGCCGTGGTAGTGTCTTCTGCACCATCCAGGGCGCCCACGTCAACGATCGCATTCGGGGCGGTATTTACCGTATAGGATTCTGTATCAGTGACTGGTGCCGCGACATTGCCGGCCGCATCGGTGGCAATAAAAGATGCATCGATGGTAGCGTCGGGATCATTTCGCAGGTCGCTGCCATTCACATCGATGCTGAAACTACCGTCGGCAAGCACGCCACCACTGGCACTAACCCCGTTGATAGTCAGCGTGACAATATCACCAGCCTGAAAGTCGCCAGCGACGCTACCAGTAATACTAACTGTGCCAGCGGCCTCTGCGGCATCGATGATGTCATCAGGAGTGATGTTTGCATCCAGCGTGATACTGGCCGTGGCTGTAGTATCAACTGTATGAGTCGAAGTTGTGGTCGCACTATATGGATTACCCGCTCCATCGATACCGGATACTGTCGCGTCAAAGCTGGTGTCAACCATCAGGTCCGCAGCTGCAACCGGAATACTAAATGTGTTAACAGCACTAACGGTTCCGCTATAAGCCGTGCCGTTAACGTTGAGGTCGATAGAATCGCCCGTTGTGGCGAAGCCGCCCACGTTGCCCGTCACGTTAATCATACCTGCCGTTTCGGTGGCACTGATGATGTCATCGGCAGTAATATTATCAACCGCGATTGATACATTAGGGGCGCTAGTGTCACTAACGGCACTAACCGTTTGGGTGTCGGCTGTTGGAATAATAACCGCATCTTCAAGCGGCGATTGATTATCGGGTCCAGCAGAACCCAGATCGAAAGGAGTAAGGCGGGTTTCAACAATGCCTTCATTACCGTCCCTGGAGTAAACTGATGCCTGGTGTAATGCATCCGAATCACCGGCGGCTCCGGCAGCGGTAGCTTCCAGTTCGGCAAGGTCGATACCCTCGACAATCAGGCTCTGCAATTCAGCTAATTGATCAACGCGCGACTCGGGATAGTCACTGAGGCCTGCGAAAACCGACTCGTCCAGCAGCATTTCGGTATTTTCACCAACCTGCAACTTATTCCCGTTGTAGAACTCGAGCACAATCTGGGTATTGAGACCTGTTGTGAGGATATCGCCCTCGTTAATCTGGTCACCAATACTGAGAACTCTGATTACACCATCTACGCTGCGAACCTGTGCATCGCCGATTAATTCGGCGACATAACCGATACTTTTAGTTGCCATATATCTGCAGAAAAATATGAATGAAACCTATATATAGGCTAGATTTAGTGGGTCTGTGTCATACCTAAGTCGTAGACCAGCGGAACTAAAATTGCGGATTGAGAGGTGGGTCACATAGCCAGGGTGACATTGCGACCGAAATGCTATGACTGCTTGAGGTAAAGTACCAGCCCGACTCGGTCCTTGAGTTCGAGTTTTTTAAAGATTTTGGTCAAGTGACTCTTCACGGTAACTTCAGAAATCTCAAATAAATCAGCGATTTGTCGGTTAGATTTGCCTTCGCCGACGGCAAATGCGATATCTCTTTCTCGCGCGGTTAATATTTCCAGCTGCTTTTGTTGACCGGAGGGATTTACAGCCTGTTGCGCGAGCTTGAAAGCTGCATCCAGCATCTGCGGCGGAAACCAGCTTTGATCGTTTTCCAGTAACCGCAGCATCTGGTGATAGTGCGGGGCGGCCATGTGACTATTGCAATAGGCTTTGGCGCCGAGACGCACACATTCGAGCATTTCATGGATGTTGGGAAGATCAGAGCAGACGCCAACGCGAAGCGGTTTACCGGAAACATGTTTCAGTAACCACTCGTAGCATTCGAGTTCCATGCCCGATACATGTACCAGATAGAGTCGCTCGGTATCTTCCGATGGTACTTGTAACTCCCTGCTATATTCGAAGGCGATGTCCAGGTGGCGTTGCAGAAAACGATCAAATGAACGCGATGTTGAATAAACGAGAAGCTTCATTACCGCTCTCGTAACGCCTTGTCTATTCCACGATGAACCGGTTCAGTCAGGTATGACAATATCGTTTTCTTGGCAGTTATAATATCAGCCTCAGCGGTCATGCCGATTTTAATGGGTAATTCGCCACTTTTTCCACCGAGAAACGATTTTGTCGGTTTCACTCGGACCAGGAAGAAACTCTGACCCTCTTCATTGGTAATGGTGTCGGCGCTGACAAAAGTTACGATACCTTGCAAACTGCCATGAATCGCGAAATCGTAGGCCGAAAATTTCAACCTGGCGAACTGTCCGACATTTACATAAGCGATATCTGCAGGCTTTATATTCAGTTCAACCAGAAGGTCGTCTTCCTGGGGCACGATGTCGAGAATACTATTCCCCGGTGTTATTACGCCGCCGATGGTGTTGAAATACAGGCGTTGCACGATACCGTTAACCGGCGAGCGCAGGGTAGTGCGTTTGACTCGATCTTTCAACGCGGTTTGCGTCTCCTTGATGCGACTGATCTCGGCGGTTACTTCGTTTAGTTCCTTTTTGGCATTGTTCTGAAAGTTAAGCCTTTCTTTCTGCTTACTGAAACGAGCCTCCTCGATCGTAGACTCGATGCGGGGTACAGATAATTTGACCGCCTCGATTTCGCCTTCAAATTCGGCCTCTCGCTGTTGCAACTGTAAAAACTCGACTTCGCTGATAATGCCGCGGTCCTTTAATGGCTTTTTGATAACAATCTCTTTTTTGACCAGGTTCAGGGACCGTTGCAGTTGACGCCGTTTCGACTGGGCTTCGAGTAAGGCGCTTTTTTGCTGGCTTATTTTTTCTTCAAGAATGCTTAGCGTTTCCTTGAGTTGTTGCTGGTTCGAATCGAACAGGCTTTTCTCTGACTTGATCAGTTGGGGTGCTTCCGCGCTAACTTCGCTATCGGGTATAAAATCCCGGTCGAAGGCTTCGGCAGTCAGACGACTGGCCTTGGCCACCAGTTCGAGGTAGAGCAGTCGGTTCTCTTCGAACGAGCTTGAAAACGCGACGTCACTGATCTTGATCAATGCCTGTCCTTCCTCGACCGCCTGTCCTTCAGCAACCAGAATCTCCGATATGATGCCGCCTTCAAGGCTCTGAATGTTCTGCACCTGGCTCGCCGGTGAAACCTTGCCCGAACCGCGAATAACGACATCAATTTTCGCCCAGTTCATCCAGGCGATCGCGGCGATGACGAACAGCGCAAAGATCATTACAACCGCGATCAGGTGGCGCGGTGACCGATGTACAACTGCAGCTGAAAGGCTGCGCATATACACCATGTCCTGCTTGCCATGGATCCCCATTTGGGTGATATCTTCAAAATTGGTATTGTCGTCATCGTTATGCATTCTGAGTACCTTTCAGGGCATTCAATACCTCGTCCTTGGGACCATCCATGACAACGCGTCCCTCGTCCATGACGATTAACCGTTCTACCAGCTCAAGCATCGGTGCCTTGTGCGTCACCAGCAGCAGGGTCCTGTCGCGGGTGTATTCAAAGATCCGTTTCTTGACGATGGATTCCGTTGTGTTATCGAAACTGTTGGTTGGTTCATCGAGAATCAGGAGCGGCTCGTTCAATAGCACGGCTCTCCCCAGGGCGATTGCCTGTCTTTGACCGCCGGACAGGAACCCACCTTCCTCGCCGACCTGGGTATCAAAACCCTGCGGTAACTGATTAACGAAGAGGTCTACGCCACTAATAGCTGCTGCCTGGATGAGCTTTTCATCGTTAATATGTAAATCCTTGTAGGCAATATTTTCTCGAATCGTACCGCGTAATAATTCGATGTCCTGCGACAGGTAACCGATATTTCTGCGCAGGTCGGCCGGGTCTATCTGATTGATGTCGATATTGTCGATTGCAATCGAACCGCTGTCTGCCTGGTAGAGACCGATGATCAGTTTCATCAGGGTGGTTTTTCCGGATCCCACCTTACCGATGACACCGACATGCTCACCTGCCTTGATTTTTATCGAAATGCCCGCGAGGGATTTCTTGGGAGATTCAGGGTAACTGAAATCCACCTCTTTGAAGTTGATAGCACCTTCGAAACCAGGACGACGCACATAAGACTTGCCGTCGGGTCTCTCGACCGGTTTCTGCATTAAATTTTCGAGAGAGCGGAATGCTGTGCGAGTCTGTTCATAGCTGGTAATCAATGCGGCAATCTGGCCCATCGGCGCCACCGCTCGAGATGAAAGCATGACGACGGCGATTAATCCACCCAGGCTGAGTTCCAGGTCACTGATACGGTAGATGCCAAACACGATTAAACCAATCGTGTTGAACTGGACCATCAGATTGGTCACCACGGTGATCGACGACGCCAGCATGCGTGCACGCATCGAACGGTTAGCAATGGTCCCGGATGATTCTTCCCATACCCACTGTGAATAATTGGCGACGCCGAGTGCCTTCACGGTTTTTATCGAACGCAAGGTCTCGATCAGGTGTGCATTCTTGTTTGCAGTCGCTTCGTAGGTTGCTTCCACACTGGCTTTTAGTGGCCTGATCAAAATAAAACTGTAGAGCATCAACAACGCGATAATGATCAGGGGAACCGCGATCATCGGGCCACCGATGTAGTAGATGACCAACAGGAAAATAATTGCAAAGGGCAGGTCAACGAGGGTCGCGATCGTCGATGCTGTGAAAAAGTTGCGGATACTTTCAAATTCACGTAACTGGCTGGCAAAAGCACCGATGCTTGCCGGCCATTGATCCATTTTCAGGTTCAGCACATGGGAAAATATAATGGATGACATGATGATATCGCTTTTTTTACCGGCGATTTCAAGCAGATAGTTGCGGACGAAACGTAAAGCCGTGTCAAAAACATAAACCGTGGCAATGCCGGCGGCCAACACCCAAAGGGTCGCGATAGCGTCGTTCGGCACCACCTTGTCGTACACGTTCATCGTGAACATCGGCGTCGCAAGTATGAACAAATTGATCAGTATCGACGACAGCAGTACGCTCGCGAAAATGTCCCTGGACTTGGCCAGTGTTCCCCAAAACCAGTGACCTGTGCCTTCGCTAGCTTCCGTGGATTCGCCGGATTCCTTACGTAATTCCTTTTTGAGCAGGAAGGCATAGCCAAGATATTCGTTGCTCAATTGGCTCAGTTCGAGCCACTCTTCTCCTTCACCGATCTCCGGGAAAATGACTTTGGCGCGATTGTTTTTACGGTCGATGCTTTCAAGTATGCAGGCATTGCCATTCTTTAATACCAGGATACAGGGCAGCAAAAGTCTCGACAGCTTGCTGAGATCGCGATGAATCAGGCGGCTGGCAAATCCAGCGCGTAATGCGACCCGTGAAAATAAACCCTTGGGACGGTCGATACTGAAAAGCTCCGGGCCATCTGCACCAGGTTCAACCGGTAAACCCGCAATCAAAGCCTCGACGCTGATTGGCCGGTTATGTATCTTGGCAAAGATAACCAGGCACTCGAGCAAAGGGTCATACTGATGATGAGGGTCGATCATATATGGGCTTTTTTCTGTAATCGAATATTGCTGAAACAGCTGGATTTGGTCTGAGAGGGACCAATTCTATTAGGCTCCCAACCTCGTGTTTTAACTGCGCGCCGATGGATCATCTCTGTATTTGCCCCCGGGTGGTAAATCACGCTAGATTGCTTCCGCTTCGGCGAGAAAGTTTCCTTGCATGACATCGATTCCAAGAGATTTTAGTTCATCAAAAACTTCCTGCGAATCGACCGCTACGGCAATGATGCTGATATCCAGCGTGTCCGTGATTGTTTTTAATGCCTGGTAACCGGCCCGCATGTCATTGCGACTCATCTCGTGTAGTGTTTTAGCATTGATTTTAACGTAGTCAAACTGGCCGGATTGCAGCAACTGCAAAGACTGGCCGAGGTCCAGATTGTCGATTCCAAACTGATGCTGATGTTTCCTGACACGATCAGAAACCTTCCCGCACATGATCGGATGCTGGTTGAGGACGTAATGGCTGGCTTCGATGCATAAACTGGTATTGGACTGTTCGAAATCCTGCAGCAATTGATCGAATTCGGTCTGGCCCTCGGCCAGCTCGAAGAACGCGGCGCTCAGATTAATGGCGATTGGAATTTTTCGGTCGATGTCCCGATTTGAGGTCACCAGGCGGAACACTTCCTTGTCGATATCCAGAGACATGCCTAGACGCGAAGCCATAGGCATAAATGCCGATGCCGGCACTATCTGGTCTTTTTTATTTCGAATTCTGACAAACAACTCGCGCTGGATCGGAAAGCGTTCATTGCCGATCGCCAGTTGCGCGACCAGGAAAAGCTGATTCGATTGCAAAACCGACTCGAGCCAGCTGCGCCATTGCATTTTTCCCTGGGGTAATTCGAGATTGGTCGAGAGTTGTCGTTCAATCGAAAAGGGCCCCCGGGTGTCTGCCTGTGACAGGCAGTAGTCGATGCTGGCGAGAATACCCCCGATCTCGCCACCTACTTCAAGATCGCAAATACCAGCCAAAAGTTTTACCTCGGACATATGAGGTTCCTTTTGTGATAGCGCCTGGAAATCATCGAATAATTTACGAATAATTTCGGAGACCTCGGATTCGTCGGCAGCGCTTAAAAAAGCAAACTCATCCTCGTTAAAGCGTGATATGCGCTCAACGCCATGATCCGACTGCGCCTGGCGCAGCAGGTCTGCCAGAATCCGGATTAAATTGTCCGACACCTCGTAGCCTTGTTGATCACGCAATTGCTCGAAATCGACGATCTTGATAATCGCCATGCAACCATGCAGCCCTGATTCTTCCGACGTCGATTGCTGCAGCTGGTCAAGCAAGTAACGACGATTGCCCAGGTTTGTCAGCTTATCCCGGTAAAGAAGTCGTTGGTAATCGCCCAGAGTCTTTTCCTGGTTATCAAAGATATCCTGGACCTTTGCGACCATCAGGTTCATTGCTTCGACCACCCGTTTAAGCTCGACTGTGGTTGGAAACTTTTCCTGTTGAACAAACCGGTTGCTATGTATCGCATCTGCCTGTTCCCTGACCCTTTGTAATGGCTGCAGTAGGTATCTAAGAACCACCCAGAGCACCAGCATCGAAACCACGAACAACAGTACAAACCAGCGCAGTGCAGAAACCAGTGCCTGGTACATGGTGCTGTAGGCAAACCCTGGATGAATCTCGAGTTTAAGTTCGCCAAGCTGGTTCCATCCCTTCATGACCCGGGTTGTTCCCCGTGCCGGCTCTAGCGGCACCAGGTGCAGAAACCAGCCAGGCACTCCGGCAATATCCAGGTCCTGGCTTTTCTGATGGACGGTCTGACCATCAACCGCAACCAGCTCGATTCGCGTATAGTAGCCACTGTCGAAAACCGCGTTAAACAGGACTTCAAGCGTGGTCTCGTCGTCTCCTTCGGGCAGATTACTGATTGCGATCCCCAGGGTTGTGGCCATGTCCTGTGCCGTCGTCTGTAACTGCCCCTGCTGAAAACTACTGGTGCGAGAGAAATCGTTAATCACGATGATCAATAACAGGATTAAATAAATCGCCGATACCAGCATGGCTATCTGTTTGAATAATGTCATGGTTTTTCCTTTTGAATATCGGCCAGTAATTTTGTCCACTTACTGTTCTTGATTTTATGGGTGGGCAGTGATTTGCCCAGTCCGGCCGACGCATTGGACAAGAAAAGCGATTTGGCGTTGAAACTGTAAACGGGCAGTAAATCCGATCTTTTGTCAGCGCTGACAATAATTGGGTTGTAATTATCCAGGACCTGGGGGATGCTGGCCGGGGTAGGGAAGTAACTCAGCACCATGTGCGCCACATTCTGCTTCAGGGCCTTCACATAGGTCAGATAGAGACGTTCGTCGGGCACGCCGAGTTTACGCAGGGCGAAGTACTTGGCAATGACAAAATCCTCGCAGTCGCCCTTGTGTGTCCCCAGGAATTCATTCGGCGTGGCCCAGTAATCCTGTTCACCCCAGTGGGCCCGATCTTCCGCGTATTCGAATTGATTAAAAAAGCGATTCACCTCGGTTAATTGCTTTTGAATACTTTGGCCCTGAAGTTCACCCAACAGCTTATTGATTGCGAGACCCCGTTGATAAGCCCTATCAGAATAAGTGGTCTTTAAATGGTTCAGCATATCGTTGCTAACCAATGGACCGGCCAGATGCCTGGCAGGATTCATTAACAGAAGTGCTGCAACGATAAAGACACATCTATTCTTCACTACCTGCCCTCTCAGCACCGGGTGCCTGCATTACCGTAAAAACCATATCCTTTTAACGCCGGGTAAGATTTTTTGACATGCTGGATTGGGTTATACAGGAGAGGCTTCCAAACTTACGTTACTGCCTCCAAGTGTATACTACTTGGCGCAACCAGGCGGCAGCTTTACTCTGCTTGATTCCTGGTTTTGAAAACGAATTCTCCGCGACGATTGATCGCTTTTCCAGCCTCGGTCGAATTATCGGCGATGGGCTCATTTTCTCCCACTCCAATCGCGATGATATCCGCGCTATCGATGTCGTTACTAATCAGTAAATTTTTCATCGCCTCGGCTCGTTTTTCAGACAGGACCATATTATATCGGTCCGAGCCAACATTATCCGTATGCGTGTAAATCTCGATAATAATGTTGTCCATACGTTTAACCTGATCGATGATAGCCTTCACCTTGGCCTTGGACAGGTCAGTCAGTTCAGATTCATCATATATAAAGTTGACCAGATGAACCTTTCTAAGATCTATGACTTCAGCTACGAACACCCTTACCCGCACTGTCGCGGTAGCGTTAGCCGTTGCGCCTTTATTATCCGTGACGGTGTATTTGAAAGTGTCGAACCCGATAAAACCCTCTGCGGGTCTGTACACCAGGTTATTGCTGTCATTGAATGCCAGGCGGCCTACTTCAGGTTGGCTCACATCGATGATTTCCAGAGGATCGGAATCCGAGTCATAATCATTCGCAAGCAACTGTGCGGTCGTGATAACCAGTACGCTATTGGTTTCGATTTCAAACTCATCATCGTTCAGAATTGGAGCCGAGTTGGATGCTGGCAAAACAGGCTCCGGTTGTTTTACTTTCGAATCAATCCTGGTATCAAGCTGTTCGTTACATCCAAAAGGATTCACCTGGACATCGAGCAGCGTATTATCACAGTGGTCCATGGGATCAACTTCAGCATCCCGATCCTCGTCGTCGGGGAGCGGGAGGGCATCAACCTGGTTAGTGGTCAGTCGGGCAACCTGCAGATTGCCGTCTTTTAATTCGAATTCGATTGCTGCGGCTTCAAACAACCTGCCGATACCCTCGTAAACCCGATAGCGGGCAACCAGCGAATCATACTTAGCCTCGGTATATTGATTTCTTGCAGTATTCAGTTCGTTCTCTGCATCGAGCAGGTCGATAAGGTCGCGCTGGCCGATAAAAAACTCCTCTTTATAAGACTCGACGGTTTGTCCGGCCTTAAGGACGTGGGCATTGAGAAATTTAAGTTGCTGGACCAACAGGTCATCAGCAGTCCAGGATAACCGCAGGGTATTGATAACCTGCCGCCGCACCCGGGCGGCGAACTCCTTTTGCTCGTAAACGGCGCTGACTTTCTTTTGCTGCTCGGCATCATTTCTGCCACCGCGATAAAAATTGTACGAGAGATTGAGCACAATACTGGTTTCCTCGGTATTTCCGTCGAGGCCGTCAAGGTCTTCGCCATACTCGGTGGCAAGGCGAAGGTCGAGATTGGGATAGCGCGTTTTCAGTGACCGACGATGATCCGACTGGGCCGCCTCGATATTGCTTTTCGCAACCCGCATCGCCGGATGGTCAACCAGCGCCTGGTCAATCAGTAAATCCAGTTGCTCTCGCGGCATGGAAGGCAGACCGGGCTCGGACAATTCAAAGGGATCGATGTAGCGCCCCAGGATTTGATGCAGCTGCGTGGCCGCGTCTTCGAGATTGTTTTGTTGTGCGATCTGGCTTGCCTGGGCGCGGGCGAGACGCCCCTCGGTTTGCTGCAGTTGCGAAAGCCTGCCAACACCGGAGAGATTACGCTCTTTTATCCGTGACAGAATTTCTTCATGGGCCGCAACGTTTTCAATTGAAAGCTGGTAAAGCCGGCGTTGCTTGATGACCTCGAGATAAGCCTGTATTGCACGCAGTGCAATATTGTCGGCGGTGTCATAAACCTCGTATAGCGCGGCGTCGATGCGGGCCCTGGTTTGCTCGATCTGGTAGGTCGTGTCATAGCCGTTAAACAGATTCTGGGTGAGCGAGAGTTCGAGCCTGGTGCTGTCGTAGTCGACAGACTGGTTGCCGGTGGAGGGGGAATCGGTGTCATAAAATCCGGCGGAAGCGTTCAGATCAACACTGGGTCGCCAGCCACTTTCGGCGATATTACGGTCGCTGATAACCTGGCGGTAGACGTAGATCTTTTCTTTTACTTCCGGATGGGCACTGATCGCGTCAACAACCATAGCCTGCATATCGAGAGCTTTTGCAGGTACTGCCAGGCTCAGCAAAAGGATGAGACCTGTCAGCGCTGTCTTCGAACCTGGATCTCGGACTGTAAATGTGTTCATAGGGATACCGAAAATGGAAATACGAATTTCATCTCGGCGAACACCGAAATGCAAATTCCAAGCATAGCTCCGGGTACAGCCTTACGGGAAGATCTGGCTAACACAATGGATAGTTTCGACCTCTAGTGTAAGGGTATTTATAATTAAAATTAAGTATATCGCTTAAGTTGTTGAAGATAATAGTCTATTTTGGCTTGTATTCAACCCGAAAATAGCCTCCGGCACGGCAGTTCAGAGGGCTTCTGTGACCTATTTAATCTTTCTGATTCGGGCCGGAGGTCCGATGTCAGTTTTATGCGTAGAGGACATAACCCAATGCAATGGAGGCAGCTATTCCAAGGGCGATGATGATCCAGTCCGATGAAGTGTATGATTTTTGAATCTTCGGGGAATCCGAACCCTGTAAAGCGGTGAAGTTCTTTAAATCCGATTCATCGATCTTGCCCCGGTTTTCAAGTCGCTTCAGCAACTGAGCTCGAATCTCTACGTACTGTTCCCTGGATATCAAGTCGTTTGCGTAAGTTTTGGCGAGCAAACGCAAAGGGGAGGTTTGCTGATTCATCAATTTTGAAACTGTGCGTTTATTTGCTTGTTCAGGCTCTGCAAACGAGTATCTTCCGGGAATAGTTTCAGACCGGTGATAATGTAGTTTGACGCTTCATTGTACTTGCGCTTTGCAATCAGTTTTTCAGATTCGGAAAGATAAAGATCGGATAGCGCCTTGTCCTTGAGCAGATAGTGTTTTGGATCAACGCGTTTAATAAGTGGAATAACGGTGGTTAAATCCTCTCCGTTAGGCGTTTTAACCAGCTTTTTGGCATTGAAATAGCGTTTGTACAGTGAGATCAGGCTGTTCATCAGGCGATCACGCTGTTCCTTGACCTGGTCTTCGATCGTAGACAGGGCAACAGAATCGGGATAGTGCTGCTTCGCCTGCGCCAGCAGATTTTGAGCTTGCGGGTAATCGTATAGACCTTCATTGGGTCGAAACACCGAGCGGATGCGATCCCGGTAAAATGTGATTATTTCCCGTCGCAGTCCAACCGAGATGATCTTCTGCTGTTCCGGGTTAAGTTGATCCAGCGACCAGATCGTCTCGATCATCAGTGCCTTGTCACCATCCTTGATTAACTTGATCTTGTCGTATAGCTGCTGCTCGGCCTGGAACTCGAGAAAGGGCTTGTAACCTATTCCGGCCCCGATAACTCCCACAAACAGGGCTACCAATAAAATAGTCTTGCTATGCGATTTCCGCAGGCGCATGCCCTCGGCGAATTTCTCTACATTACTGATTCTATCTTCACGAGCCGTCGTTAATGCTTTCATCAACGTTTTTTGCTGACGACGGTTTAATCCCTTGATTGGCTTGGGTTTTATTCCCAGCTCTTTAATTTTGGGCGACGCGACCTTGTTATAGGGATGCTTGCCCCCAGCGAGCAGCTGGTAGGCGACACAGGCAAGACCGTAAATATCGTCTCTCGGATCGGGATTCATACCGGCAAACATTTCCGGGGTTGCATAGGCTGGCGTGACTGCGCTGAGCTTGGCCGGATCAAACATCGTATTTTCTCGTTCCTCGTCCGTTTGCGTGCTTGCCCGGGCGATGCCGAAATCGAGGAGTTTGACGTGGCCGTCACTTAACAGGAAGCAATTACCCGGCTTGAAATCAGAGTGAATCAGCTTTTTCTCATGCGCATAGGCCAGGCCGCTGCAAAGCTCTTCGATAATGTGCAGCGCATGGTCAAGTTTGAGCGGTTTTTTATTTATTTCCTTGATCAGCTGGTTCAGGGGTTTTCCCTGCAGGTATTCCATGGTCATGAAAACGGTATTGCCGTCGCGGTCAAAATCATAGACCGTTGCGATATTCGGGTGTGCCAGGCGTTGCGCTTTACTGGCCTCGCGCTGCAATGCAATGAACGATCCGGAATATTTTTTGAACGCATCGGTCAGTACCTTGATCGCGACGTAAGGGTCTTTATCCTGGGCCTCGACTTTGAGTAAATCCTTGGCCTTGAAAACCACGCCCATACCGCCCTGGCCAAGCTTTTCCAGCAGCACAAACCGGTCTTTCAGGGTTACGCCCGGCCCGAGATTTTCGTACTGTGCCGTTTTTGCTGGGTTCTCAACGATCTTTGGACTCATCGGAGATTCATCTTCGCCCATGCTGATCGAAGGTTCCGAAATTTCGATTTCCTTGCTATTACCACCGGCGCTAACCCTGACGATAACGGTCTTGTCGCCAGCTTCTCCATCATCGCCCCCGGCGGACAATTCCGAAATATCGGTCAGATGCATCGTTTTGTCTTCCGCAAAGTAGGAAATATCGGTTTCCTGGCTGTTTTTCAGCGTCGAATTGATATTTATCTTGGAGATTATGTGGGAGATCTGGGTGAATCCGTTGGAATCGATTTTATCACTGGTATAAAGGGACTGCAGATAGCTCTGGGCTTCTGTATGGCCGTGTGGCACGGCGTCGAATATGCTCGCCAGACCCTGTTCCAGGTCTTTCATATCCAAAGTACCTGCAATGTAGTCATTTATCAGCGATTCGCAGACTTCAGACATCAGTTAACCTTTTGTTGCGTTTTCAAAGTAATAATCGAGGTATTATCGGTCCCACCGGCATCCAGCGAGGCGGCCAGTAATGACTGCGAGAGTTCGGTCATATTCTCCGGATTAGACTCGATTATGGGTGTTATTTTGGTTTCTTCCAGATCTTTATAGAGCCCGTCGGAACAAATGATGTAAATATCGTCCTGCTCGACTTCGAAGTACTCGAAATCCAGGCATAGATTATCGTCGATTCCCACTGCTTTCAGCACGACGTTCGCTGCCGGGTGCTCCTCGGCTTCTCGCGCCTCGATTTTTCCCATTCTGACCAGTTCCTCGACATAACTGTGGTCTTCAGTCAAGCGTTCCAGCTTCCCGTCCCTGTAGCGATAAAGGCGACTGTCCCCTGCCCAGAAGGTGAACAAAAGGTTATGCCAGATATAGACGCATATGATGGTACTGCCGATCGTTGCGCTACGCCCAAGTTTAAAGGACTTTTTCCTGATAATTGAATTGGAGTTTAGTATATTTTCCTCGAGCAATAAAATACTGTCATCCAGTGAAGCATGCTGTTTGAACAAGCTCAGATTGTTGGTAATCGTCTGGCTTGCGAAATCACCTGCATGATGGCCCCCCATACCGTCGGCAACGATCCAGACGTTTTCGTCTGCATGTACCAGTATCGAGTCTTCATTTTTGTCTCGGACGTGCCCGGTATCGGTTACGCCGTTGCTAGAAATTTGGAAACTGATTGGGGATAGCTGATCGTTATGTGCTATGTAGCGTGACAACGCAACTCCTTAAAACTCAGGGATTATCGACGGTAACAACTATAATAGTAAATTAATGGCAAATTGGTATGTTTTACCGGGGAAAGTGCATAACTTGATTGAGATCAGTTCCAGGCACTCGAAAAACCTTATTCTATCATTACTTTTATCGTAAATTTTCTTCGGGGATATTTCATATGAAAAAAATAATTGGGCTGGGATTCGGGCTTCTATTGTTTGTATCAAATGTAAACGCACTGGATTTTGGTGTCGGAGTTAAAGCGGGAACGGTAGGCGCCGGAATCGACCTCAGCGCTGCGGTGACAAAAACCGTAAATGTACGTCTCAGTTTGACCAGTGTTGATCTCGAAGGTGAGGATGAAACCATTACCGTTGGCGATACCGTCGAGGGCGATATTGACGCCGAACTGGATCTTGACTTTGGCGCGAATGCGTTACTGGTTGACTGGTTCATTTTCAATGGGGGTTTCCACCTGACCGGGGGCATGTTGAGGCATTCCGGTGAAGCCGATCTAACAGGTACGCTTCTAAGTACAGCCACGTTTGATGGCGGGACTATTAGCCCAGGTGATCTGGTCGGTGGCGAGATTAACGGTGAGCTCAAACTTGCAGATTCTTATCAGCCTTATATTGGTATAGGTTGGGGGCGCAAAGCCGGTAAAGGTGGCGGGGTGTCGTTTACAGTCGATTTTGGAATTGTTCTGCTTGATCCTTCGGTGGAACTCGAAGCCACGGCGGATCCAGGTGGTGCATTGACCCAGGCGGAGGTGAATGCCCGACTTCTTGAGATGGAAGGCGATGCTGAAGATGAACTGGACGACTTTGAAGCCTGGCCGATATTGTCTGCCGGTGTGAATTATGCGTTCTGATCGGATTTAAATTTGGTATCATGCAAAGCAGCCGACAAGCGGCTGCTTTTTTTTTGGGGTGGTTTAATTGGCAAGACTAGTAAATTGCGTAGTACTCGGTGAGGAAGCGCCCGGGCTCGAAAGGGTGCCGTATCCAGGTGAACTCGGGCAGCGTATCTATGATAACGTTTCCGCCGAGGGCTGGAATAAATGGATCGAACGCCAAACCATGATCATTAACGAGAATGGACTTTCGACGATCGACCCGGCAAGCCTGGCGATTCTCGAACAGCACATGCTGGGATTTATTTTCAAGGAAGGTGACCTCGGGCAACAGCCAGAGGGTTTTCGCGCACCTGGTGCGAAGAAGTAAGTCAGACCGCCAGGTTTTCCAGCTCCCACATGGGTTGAGTAACGAAGCGCAACTCGGCGTGAGCATTTTTCAACGCGGTGTAAGTCTGTTCGAAGTCAGGTGCCTGCGCAAAGATAAAACCCAGGTAGCTTGAACCCTCGGGCAAGGGGATCAGTTCATAACCCGGATTAATATGGATTTCGATATCCCGGATATAGTCGATCTGCTGGGCTTGCGTTAATCCTTCCACGCGTTTCAGAATTCCCGAGTCGTTTATCGGGATCATTAACACCCCGGCGGATTCAACCGCCTTATTGGCTCGCGGTGCAATACCGCACATGCCCATGATGATCAGTTCCTCGAGTTTTTGTTGCAATGAGAACTCAACCAGTTGACCGCATTGGCCGCCGATGGTACGCGCAGCCAGTTCCAGCAGGACGGCGCCGGCGCCCGACAGGCGTGCCTCGGCATGCACCGGCCCATGCGAAAGCCCGTAGGCGGCACAACAGCGCGTAACCTCGTCGATTAAGACCGTTTCCTGCTGATCGTCGAGTCGACTTGGCGTTACGTAATAAGTCTCTTCAAAATAAGGGCCAATGAGAGGCTCGGGTTTATCAAAGATGGCAAGCAATTTGAATTTGCCATCAATCACGAAACCTTCGACGGCGTACTCGGGGCCGTTTATATAGGATTCAACCAGTAAGTTTTCACGCGCGAATCCCTGCTGACCCGCAGCTTCCAGTATGGCATCGATACGTCGCACTGCAACCCGGAATTCTGAATCATCGTTGGCGCGTATGACACCACGACTCGCAGCGAGTGCCAGTGGCTTGATGACGACGGGATATTCGACTGACAGGGAGACGCGGTCAATTTCGACGATGTTTACCACCTGGTACTCGGGGGTGTTACATCCGGCTCCTGATAAGGCTTCACGCGCCAGGTCTTTTCGTTTGGTTAGCAGTGCCGCACGAGCGCTGTTCTGCGGCAGGTCGAGATATTCGGCGACATTGCTGCAGATCTCGACACAGCTATCATCGGTGGCCAGTACGCAGGCGACGTCAATTGTTTTCAATGCCGCCATAATATCCTTAGATGCCTGCTTGGGGTCATCAAAATCGACCGTAATTCCCCGCGCGATCTCGGGCACCAGCGAATGTTCACTGTTGGATACCACCATGATGGGCATGCCAAGATTTTGCGCGGCCCGGGTATAAGCAGCGACTCGATAACTGGCCGCAGGCGCGACTAAAAGAACAAAGCCTGGTTCGGGGCCAGGCTTTGAATGGATTTGTTTCATGTTTATCAGTGCTTAGCCGTAGCCGCCACCGCCAGCCGCGCCACAACCACCGCAAACTCCGGAACCGCCGGTTTCCGCAAATACGTTGTTGAAAACGAATCGCTCGCGGCCAACTTCCTGGACGTAATCAATCTGGGCGCCCTTGAGATAATTCAGCGCGACGACGTCTACGAGTACCTTGAATCCGTCGAACTGCAAGGTGGTATCAAAATCACTTTGCTCGTCGGTAAAGGTCATGCCGTATGACATGCCACCACAGCCACCACCGCTGATATAAATTCGAATCGCCGAGACGTCCTCGTCGGTCTGGGAGATGATTTCGTGCAACTTATCCTGTGCGGCCTGGGTGACCTCGAGGTCACTGACCGTCAGGCTGGGCTGAAAAACACCAGAGCCACCACTAGCAGCCGGCTTGGCTTTCTGCGGTGGCCTATAGATCCCTACATTTTCCATGAACATTTACCTGCTTGCTTGATCGTCGGAATTATACACATGAAAACTGAAGTTCGACACGTTTTTACGCAAACGTGATTTAGCGTCGATGCTCGACGATATATAGGTCTCAAGGGCCGAAATACAAGGTCTGATGCCGCTATAACCTGCCTTTCTGTCGTGATTTTTAGTGATACTTGCGGGACTTTTTCGTATTATCGCCTTCTTTTTCTCTCGAGGAATACCCGATGTTCTCAAAATCCATGAATATTGCCGATTTCGATCCGGATCTATGGGCGTCAATGCAGGCCGAAGAAAAGCGCCAGGAAGATCATATCGAATTGATCGCGTCGGAAAACTATACCAGTCCGCGGGTCATGCAGGCCCAGGGGTCGGTATTGACCAATAAGTATGCCGAGGGCTATCCGTCCAAGCGCTACTACGGTGGCTGCGAGTTCGTTGACGTGGCTGAAGCGCTGGCCCTCGAAAGAGTCAAGAAACTTTTTGATGCCGACTATGCCAATGTTCAGCCGCACTCAGGATCGCAGGCCAATGCGGCCGTGTATTTTGCGTTGCTGAATGCCGGTGACACGATACTGGGAATGAGTCTGTCTGATGGTGGGCACCTGACCCATGGCGCCAAGGTTAACTTCTCCGGCAAATTGTTCAACGCCGTTCAGTACGGTCTGAACAACGCAACGGGTGAAATTGATTATGACCAGGTCGAAGCTTTGGCGCAGGAACACAAGCCGAAGATGATTATCGCGGGTTTTTCGGCTTACTCCCGGGTTGTGGACTGGCAGCGTTTTCGGGATATTGCGGATTCGGTTGGCGCATACCTGTTCGTCGACATGGCACATGTTGCCGGCCTGGTCGCGGCCGGAGTTTACCCGAGTCCGGTTCAAATTGCCGACGTCTGTACCAGCACCACGCATAAAACACTGCGTGGGCCGCGCGGTGGAATCATTCTCGCCAGGGCCAACGAGGAAATCGAAAAGAAATTGAATTCAATGGTTTTCCCGGGCACCCAGGGCGGTCCGCTGATGCATGTCATCGCGGCCAAGGCGGTCGCTTTCAAGGAAGCCATGAGCGATGATTTCGTCGAATATCAAAAGCAGGTCGTGGTGAATGCCAACGCGATGGCCGAGGAGTTTGTCAAGCGCGGCTTCGACGTGGTTTCAGGGGGTACTGACAATCACCTGTTCCTGCTGTCGTTGATCAACAAGGGCTTGACCGGCAAAGATGCTGACGCGGCATTGAGCAAGGCGCACATCACCGTTAACAAAAACTCGGTGCCCAACGATCCGCAATCGCCGTTTGTTACCTCGGGTCTGCGTATCGGTTCGCCGGCGATTACCACGCGTGGCTTCAACGAGCAGGATTCCCGGGACCTGGCGAATTGGATCAGCGACGTGCTCGAAGATATGGATAACGAAGACCTGATAGCGACAGTTCGCACCAAGGTCACCGAAATCTGTGCGCGCCTGCCGGTTTACAGGAATTGATCCGCTAAGCGATGAAATGTCCTTTCTGCGGCACGCCTGACACCCGCGTGGTCGATTCCCGCCTGGCGTCGGAATCTACCCAGGTGCGCCGCAGGCGGGAGTGCGTTTCCTGCGAAACCCGATTCACGACCTATGAATCACCCTTGCTGAACATGCCGATGGTGATTAAAAACGATGGCAGTCGTGACACCTTTGACGAAGTCAGGTTGCGCAGTGGCATGTTGCGCGCACTCGAAAAACGCCCCGTTTCAGCAGAACAGATCGAGGATGCGATAAACCATATCAAGCGCCAGCTGGTGGGTCTCGAGGCACGCGAGATCTCGTCGCGGGAGATCGGCGAGATGGTGATGCGCGAATTGCAGCGGCTAGACCAGGTCGCTTATATCCGGTTCGCATCGGTCTACCTGAGTTTCGAAGACATACAGGCATTCGAAGAAGCCATCGAGGCGCTTGCGGCCGAGCCTACCCCGGAAATGCACCGCAGACAGGTTCCACTCATTGATGAGGATGACTGACGGTGGCTGTGCAGTCTCACCACTACTGGATGGCGGAAGCCTTGCGCCAGGCACGCAAGGGATTTTATTCGACACCGCCTAATCCACGCGTAGGTTGTGTCATCGTCGCTGATGGAAAAATGCTCGCGGCGGGCTGGCATGGCTACACCGGTGGTCCCCACGCAGAAGTCAATGCGCTCAATTCGGCAGAAATACCGGTCGGGGCTGATTTTTACATTACCCTCGAACCCTGTTCGCATCATGGCAAAACACCGCCCTGCGTTGATGCCCTGATTGAAGCCAAACCGGCGCGGGTGATTGTTGCGATGCTGGATCCCAATCCGCAGGTCGGTGGTCAGGGACTGGAAAAACTGCGTGGCAACGGGATTGAGGTTATAACCGACGTGCTCGAGGCGGAGGCGCGTGAACTCAATCGTGGATTCGTAAAACGCATGGAGCAGGGTTTGCCGTTTGTCAGCGTGAAAATGGCCTGTTCACTCGACGGTCGCAGCGCGCTGAAAAACGGGATCAGCCAATGGATAACTGCAAAACCGGCCCGACGCGATGTACAACTGCAGCGTGCGCGCGCATCCGTGATTCTCAGCAGCGCCCAGACCGTGCTCGAGGACGATCCAGCGCTTAACCTGCGACTGTCAAAGCAGGACTTGAAGCAGATTTTCGAAGTCCGCCACCCGGTGCGCACAATTGTCGATTCGAGGTTGCGCCTGAGCGGTAGTGAAAAGATCTTTTCAACCCCGGGGGAAATCTGGATTTACACGCTCAGCCAGGATAAAGAGAAAAAACAGATGTTGAGTGATCGGGGCGCGAAGGTCATCGAACCAGAAGCCGAGGAATCAGGGCATATTAGTCTGCAGGCAATGATGCAGGACCTGGCGAAACGTGGGATTAACGAAGTCCATACCGAGTGCGGACAGCGTCTTGCAGGCGCTTTGTTGAGCCAGCAACTTGCAGACCAGGTCGTGTTGTACCTCGCACCGCATCTGCTGGGCAGCCAGGCTCGAGGCGGTTTCGAGATCGGCGAGTTCACCGCTATGGAACAGCGTAAATCCTGTCTAATTCGCGATATTCGCCAGATCGGCGATGATCTTCGTTTAACCTTGAGCGTTAACCAGGAATAAATTGTGTCTACCATCGTCGCCGTATCCAAGAATAACGTGGCCTGCATTGCTGCCGACAGCCTGACCAGCTTTGGCGATACCCGGCAGGCGGCCGACTTTGTCACCGACTACGACAAGATCATCGGGTTTGCCGATCAAAACTATATTGGCATCGTCGGGAGTGCGGCTCATCACCTGGTCATGGGTAACCTGCTCAATAAACATGCTGATAAAATCGATTTCTCGGATCGCTTCAGCATATTTGAATCAATGCGCCAGATACATCCCATTTTGAAGGCTGAATATTTTCTCATTAGTAAAGATGAAGATGATGATGCTTACGAGTCGTCCCGGGTAGACGCGTTAATCATTAACAAGAACGGAATTTTCGGGCTTTACTCGTTGCGCGAGGTCGACCAGTACACGCGTTTCTGGGCGGTTGGCTCGGGTGCTGAATTTGCATTAGGAGCGATGCAGGCGGCCTACGATTTGCTCGATAATGCGGTCGATGTTGCGCGTGCTGGAATAGAGGCGGGTGCCTGTTTTGATAACGCCAGCGCTTTGCCCATGACGATCTACAGTCTGGAGCTCGATTGATGTTTACCGGGATTATTGAAACGATCGGCACCGTCGAGCACAGTGAATCCCGGGGTGGTGATATTCGACTTGGCATCGCTTGCGGCGAGCTCGATTTGTCGCACACGCGACTCGGCGACAGCATCGCGGTGAATGGTGTTTGTCTAACCGCGATAGCATTTCATGGTCAGACTTTCATGGCCGATGTTTCGGCAGAAACCATGAGTAAGACCAGTTTGGGTCAAATCTCGGTGGGCAGCCCTGTCAATCTTGAAACGGCGCTCACGCTGAACACAGCGTTGGGTGGTCACCTCGTCAGTGGACACGTGGACGGGCTTGCAACCCTGATAGAAATGCAGGCCGACGCGCGCTCGACTCGCTACCGCTTTGAAGTGGAACCGGCGATCCAGCACTATATCGCCACCAAAGGTTCGGTGACGATTGACGGCACCAGCCTGACCGTCAATAACGTCGATGGTAACCAGTTTGATGTCAATATTGTGCCGCACACCCAGCAGAAAACTGTTTTTCAATACTATCAGGACGGCTCCCGGGTAAACGTCGAGGTCGATATAATTGCACGCTATCTGGAACGCTTACTGCAGGGACGGGCCGATGCGAGTACAGTTAAAGACCAACAGATACTCGAAACCCTGATAAAATCAGGATTTATCAATCATGAATAAGCCAGTTAACTTAGATATGGAATTGAATTCGACCCAGGAAATCATCGACGATATCAAGGCCGGAAAAATGGTCATTATCATGGACGATGAAGACCGGGAAAATGAAGGCGATATTCTGATGGCTGCTGCAGCGGTGACGGCTGAGAGCATCAATTTCATGGCCAAGTACGGTCGTGGATTGATTTGTCTAACGCTATCCGAACAGCGTTGCAAGCAGTTACGCCTGCCGTTGATGGTAGGAGACAACCGCGAAAACCTGGAAACAAATTTCACGGTTTCGATTGAAGCCGCGGAGGGGGTTACCACTGGAATTTCAGCTGCCGACCGCGCCACCACTATCCAGGCCGCGATTAAGCCAGATGCGACGCCGGGAGGCATTGTGCAGCCGGGACATGTATTCCCGGTGATGGCACGCAAGGGTGGGGTGCTGTTCAGGGCAGGCCACACCGAAGCGGGCTGTGACCTGGCCCGACTCGCGGGATTTGAACCTGCTGCCGTAATTGTCGAAATCCTGAACGATGATGGCTCGATGGCAAGGCGTAAGGATCTGGAAAAATTTGCGATGAAGCACAACCTGAAAATCGGCACTATCGAGGACCTGATCCGTTACCGTATCGAAAATGAACATACCGTCGAACGTATTGTCGAATCGCGTTTTGAAACCGATTACGGCGAATTCAAACTCTACGCTTTCGAAGACAGTACCGCGCAGGAACTGCACCTGGCGCTGGTCATGGGCAGGATTGACCCGGAAAAGCCAATTCCGGTGAGGGTGCACGTGCAAAACACATTGACCGATTCGCTGGCAGGCATCAAGGGGCGAGGTTGGCCACTGCATGACGTAATGAAGACGATCAGCAAGGCCGGTACGGGCGTTATTGTATTCCTGCGCCAACCGGAAACACCCAAGGACATGGTAAATGTTATCGAGTCGATGATTCAGGGCCACGGTTCCGAGGACCGGGTTGACGATCAGCGAACTTACGGCATCGGGGCCCAGATACTGGCCGATCTCGGGGTGCGCAAGATGAGTTTGTTGAGTGCTCCCAAGGTGTTCCACGGCCTGGCCGGATTCGGCCTGGAAGTAGTCGATTATTATTCGGATGAAGGTTAGCAATATGGCGGAATTCAACAAGATCGATGGAGACCTGGTCGTCAGCGAGGCGAAAATCGCAATTGTTGTCGGGAGATTTAACGGCTTCATCGTCGAGAGCCTGTTAAGCGCCGCGCTGGATACCCTGCAGCGTGCGGGTATCGACGCCGGGGACATTACCGTAAGCCACGTGCCCGGCGCCCTAGAGATCCCATTACTGGTACAAAAATATGCGGCTGGCGGCAAGCATGATGCGGTCATTGCCCTGGGCGCGGTAATTCGAGGCGCCACCCCGCATTTCGATATTGTCGCGGGAGAAAGTGCCAAGGCTCTGGCGTCGTTGGCACTGGCGCATTCGCTGCCCGTGATTAATGGCGTGCTGACGACTGATACGATCGAACAGGCGATCGAGCGCGCCGGTACCAAGGCGGGGAACAAGGGTGCCGATGCGGCTATGAGCGCGATGGAAATGATCAGCCTGATACGAAAAATCAAGTAAGAAGCTGGAATTCCGGTGAATGACAAGGCGCGGTTTATCAAGAAACGGAAGCATGCCCGCGATAAAGCTTTACAAGCCCTGTATCAATGGCAGTTGTCAGGGGAAGACCTGGACTGGATAAGAGATCATTATCAACAAGAACAGGGTATTGCATCCGGCGATGAAGCTTATTTCCTCGAGTTGCTTTACCAGATTCCACCACAGGTCGATACGCTCGACAGTTGTTATCGCAAATACGTTGAACATTTCGAGGACCATATTGATCCTATCGAAACCAATATCTTGCGCATAGCGACTTACGAACTCGATAATCACCCCGAAATTCCGTACAAGGTTGTTATCAATGAAGCGATTAACCTGGCCAGGGTTTACGGCGCCGACGACAGTCACAAATTTGTCAACGGTGTGCTGGATCCACTCTGTGCAGAATTACGTAAATCCGAAGTGGACAGGCAGTAGTAATACGGATCGGCAACGGCGATGGCGCACGACGAATTCGCGATAATTGAAGAGTACTTTACGGGTATCGGAGATTCGGCCGACGATGTGCTGCTGGCAGTTGGTGATGATGCAGCGGTCGTCGAGGTTGCGCCGGAACACCAGCTCGTTGTCAGCATGGATACACTCGTGGGAGGCGTCCATTTTCCTATCGACACCAACCCTGCCGATATTGCCTACAAGTCGCTTGCGGTGAATCTCAGCGACCTGGCCGCAATGGCCGCAAGTCCTGCCTGGTTCCTGTTGTCACTGACCTTGCCACGAAACGATCCCCAGTGGTTGAGAGAATTCGCCGGTGGTCTTCGGCAGACCGCTGATGACTTTAAGCTGCCGCTGATTGGTGGTGATACCTGCCGCGGGGAGCTGTCGATTACCGTTCAAATTGCAGGCGTGGTACCGACCGGTCAATACGTTACCCGCCAGCACGCGAAACCCGGTGATTTGATCCTGGTATCGGGGGAACTGGGTAATGCGGGACTTGGATTGGCGTTTAAACAAGGCCTGGTAGACTTGCCGCAGGATCTGCAAACTCGCTGCCTGAAGGCATTAGATCGTCCACAACCGAGGCTCGAACTGATTCCTTTCCTGCGGGAGTTTGCATCCGCGGCAATCGATATTTCGGACGGCTTGCAGGGCGACCTGGCGCACGTGTTGAAAGCCAGCCAATGTGGTGCCAGGATTTCACGGGACTCGATTCCGGTGAATCCGTGGATAGCACAACAACAGGCCTACCAGTATGCGTTGGGCGCGGGCGATGATTATGAAATTTGCTGCTGCCTTCCAGCCAGGTACCAGCGTGAAATCGAGAACTGGAACCTTGAGCATCCGGCTTGTCGGCTGACTGTAATCGGTGAAATTATCGAGTCCGGTATTTTCCTGCGAGAAGGTGAGAGTTTGATCGAATTGGGCGATGCGCAGGGGTATCAGCATTTTGGCTAGCATTTCGCCGAAATTGTTACGTAACCCGTTACACCTGTTGTCGCTGGGTTTTGGTTCGGGCCTTGCCCCGGTTGCTCCGGGAACATTCGGTACTCTCGCGGCGATCCCGCTTTACTTGTTAATTGCGCAGCTGGCCTTGCCATATTACCTGGCAATCGTGGTGCTTGGATTTGCCGCAGGCATGTACTTGTGCCGGTACACCAGTGCCACGCTAGGAGTGCACGATCATGGGGGTATTGTCTGGGATGAGTTTGTCGGTTTCTGGATTACGATGATAGCAGTGCCGGTTACCTGGCAGTGGATAGTGGCCGGTTTTGTGCTATTTAGAGTATTCGATATAGTCAAACCCTGGCCGGTGAAAATTGCGGATAAAAAGATGAAAGGTGGTTTCGGAATAATGTTCGACGATGTGCTCGCTGGTTTATATGCCCTGGGCTGCCTGCAATTCGCGCTGTATCTGCTGGTTTAGGCATGAAGTTCCCACAATTTATCCTGGCAGCTTTATTGATACTGAGCATGGGTCTTTCCCTGGCGGCTGATGCCGAAGTCAGGGTAATCGCGCTGTTTTACGATAAGGCATTATTGCAGGTTGGCGACAAACAAAAGATCGTAAAAAAGGGTGAAACTTTCGAGGGCGTACTATTGGAGTCCGCATCCGGGCGAGGAGCGGTGGTAGTCATCGACGGTAACAGGTTAAAACTTGGCCTGAATCAGTCAATCGCGGGAAACTTTAAGAAACCTGATCGCTCCAGCATGAAAATATATCCCGATTCGCTGGGGATGTATTACGTCAAAGGGGCTATTAATGGACAACCAACACGCTTTCTGGTCGACACGGGTGCGACCTTTGTCACCATGAGTGGCAGAAAAGCCCGCAGTCTCAAAATTGATTATCTCAGAGGTATACGCAGTACCGCGCAAACTGCTGCTGCTATCGTGCCAGTCTTTCAGATCAAGCTTGAATCGGTGAGTATTGGTGGTATCAGGTTGCCCAATGTCGATGCGACGGTAATTGCGGGGGACCAACCCGTCGATGTTTTACTCGGCAACTCTTTTCTGCAGCATACCCGGATGCAAAAAGCAGGTTCCGTGCTCGAGATCAGGCAGCGTTTCTAGAACGTTAAATAACGTAAAATTTTCAGGCTCGCAGGGTATTATTCCGGTAGAATACCGCGCGTCTTAATGCCTGTCTGATCGTAATGATAAAAACCCGATTTGCCCCGAGCCCCACCGGATTGTTGCATGTTGGCGGTGCGCGAACGGCGCTGTTTTGCTGGTTATTCAGCAGGAAAATGGGTGGCAAATTCGTGTTGCGTATCGAGGATACCGATCTCGAGCGTTCAACGCCCGAATCGGTACAGGCGATCCTGAATGGCATGGAGTGGTTGGGTCTCGACTATGACGAAGGACCTTACTTTCAAACCGAACGCTTTGACCGCTATCTCGAAGTTATCCAGAAACTGGTCGAGCAAAGGGATGCTTATTATTGCGAATGCTCCAGGGAGCGGCTCGACGCCTTGCGCGCACAGCAAATGGCAGCGAAACAAAAGCCACGTTACGATGGTTGTTGCCGTGAACTTGGATTGCAGCCCGGGACTGAGAAGTCGTTGGTGGTTCGATTCAAGAATCCGTCACAGGGCACGGTAAGCTTTTTCGACCATGTAAAAGGCGAGGTCACCGTCAACAACACCGAGCTCGACGATTTGATCATTGCACGCAGTGACGGCAGCCCCACCTATAACCTGTCGGTCGTTGTTGACGATATGGACATGGAGATCACCCATGTTTTGAGGGGTGACGATCATGTGAATAATACACCGCGGCAGATAAACATATTGAGTACCCTGGGTGCCAGGATTCCCGAATATGCGCATGTGCCGATGATACTCGGTGATGATGGCAAGCGCCTGTCAAAACGTCACGGCGCAGTTGGCGTGATGGAATATTTCGAGTCTGGCTACCTCCCCGAAGCGATGTTGAACTACCTGGTGCGATTGGGTTGGTCTCATGGTGATCAGGAGATATTTTCGCGACAGGAAATGATCGAAAATTTCAGCCTTGATGCGTTAAACAAATCGGCTTCAAGCTTTAACACGGAAAAACTCAACTGGGTTAACCAGCAGTACCTGATAAGCGAATCGTTGGAAAAGATAGTCGAGCTGGTCAAGTCAAGGCTCAATCGACTGGAGCTCGCATATGATAGTAGTCTCGATTTCAGTACGATCGTCGATTTGTACCGCCAGCGGGCATCGACCATAAACGAACTTGTCGATAGCATCCTATACTGTTTCCAGGATTTTGCAGAATATGACCAAAAAGCGGCGCAGAAGGTACTCAAACAGGAGGCGCTGGAGCCATTGCGACAGTTGCATCATCAACTTTCCGGACTCGAAAACTGGGATGCGCAGTCAATACATGCCGTAATAGAGTCGATTACCGAAGCACTTGGCGTCGGCATGGGGAAAGTGGGTCAGCCCCTGCGCGTGGCAGTTACCGGCGGATCTTTTTCGCCACCCATTGACCAGACGGTGGAGCTACTCGGCAAGGAACGCAGTATTAGCCGAATTGAGCGCGCAATTGACTATATTTCGGCAAATACTGTACCGTGAATCCTCATATTATTCAGTAACATGCTATATAAACTTAAGGAACAACTGGATCGGGCATGTTAAACTCTGCCCGCCGCAAAAGAGGCTTCCAGAAGTCATCTGGCGCGACCATTTGCCAGTTTAAGATGAAATCGCTCCGGAGCTTACCTGAATGCGGCAAAACCAGGCTGGTCCGGCCGGATAATCATGCAGGAAAGTGAGTCAGTGACCCGAAAAACGATCAATTGCGTGGTGATGTTTGCCGATGTGGCAGGCAGCACAGCCATGTATGAAAACATGGGCGACGACCTGGCAAGAGAACGTATCTCCAAGGCACTGAACTCATTGATATCGATCTCACGCCGCCACAACGGCAAGTTGGTAAAAACGATCGGCGACGAAATCCTGGTTTATTTTACCGATATCGATATGGCTGTTTTTGCCGCCAAGGCGATACAGGAAGCCATGGAAGACGATCGTTCACCGGAAACCGTCGGGGTATCGATCAGGATCGGTATGCAATACGGCAGTACCATTCTTGAAAACGACGATATTTTTGGCGACACCGTCAATGTAGCGGCCCGGGTTTCGAGCATGGCGAAGGCGCGCCAGATCCTGTGCACGCAGGAAATCGCATTCATGGTCAAGAGTGGGGAACTTTCAAATAATATGCGCCCTTTTGACCGCTTGCGGGTAAAGGGAAAAAACGAGCAGCTCGATGTATACCTGTACGCCTGGGAGCAGGAAGGTGATATTACCAACATGGCAACGGCTAGCAGTTTCACCAATCCGGCACGACACGATCAGGTAAAACAACTCGTCCTGAAGTACGAAGGCAAGCCTCATAGCATCGTAACCGATACCACGTCGTATGTCCTCGGCAGAGGTCAGGATTGCGATTTGATCGTTAAGGGTGATTTGATTTCGCGCCACCACTCGAAACTGGAACATCGGCGTGGCAAGTTCATCATCACGGATCAGAGTACTAATGGTACCTTCATTCGAACAACGGAAGGGCAGGAGATATTTCTGCGCCGCGAGGAATTCACGATATTCGGCTCCGGCCACATCAGTCTCGGTAAAAAAGTTGATCTCACCGACGAAAATATCATTCATTTCCGCTGCGAATAACGCGATATAATCTCCGCAACAGTATGCCGGAGCAAATTCATTATGACACCTGGAAGCGATAGCTTTAAAACCTTGACCGCGCTCGAGATCGATGGTCAGGAATACCACTACTTCAGCCTCGAGAAACTCGCCGTTGATGACCTTTCCGCTATTCGCCAGCTACCATTCTCGCTGAAAATTTTACTCGAGAATATATTGCGATTTGAGCAGGGCGGGGAAGATGCGGCAGGTGATATCAGGGCTTTTGCCGAATGGGTCGGCGCGCGCAGCTCGGATCGCGAAATCGCGTTCCGACCAACCAGGGTGTTAATGCAGGATCTCACCGGGGTGCCGGCCGTGGTTGACCTGGCCGCAATGCGCGACGCCGCGGTCGATGATCCGCAGCGTATCAATCCGCAGATTCCGATTGACCTGATCATCGACCACTCGGTGATGGTGGACGAATTCGCAACGCCGGACGCGTTTGCACATAATGTTGCGCTCGAGGTGCAACGCAACGACGAACGCTATCGATTTCTCAAGTGGGGTGCCACGGCATTTGATAATTTTCGCGTGGTCCCGCCGGGCACGGGAATATGCCACCAGGTAAATCTCGAATACCTGGCAAAAACAGTCTGGACGCAACAGGTTGATGGCAGGAATTTCGCATTTCCGGATACGCTGGTCGGTACCGATTCCCATACCACAATGATCAATGGCCTCGGCGTGCTCGGTTGGGGAGTAGGTGGTATCGAAGCCGAGGCCGGCATGCTCGGTCAACCGGTATCGCTGCTGATTCCGGAGGTTGTCGGATTTCAGTTCACCGGCCAATTACGCGAGGGAATTACCGCTACCGACCTGGTATTGACGGTTACCCAGATGCTGCGTGAACACGGTGTGGTTGGAAAGTTTGTCGAGTTTTTTGGTGATGGACTCTCACAATTGCCGCTCGCGGACCGGGCGACCCTGGCAAATATGTCCCCGGAATACGGGGCCACCTGCGCTTTCTTTCCAGTTGACCAGGAGACCATTCGCTACTTGCGTTTAACCTCGCGCGACGAGGCGAATCTGAAGCTGGTCGAGGCCTACTGCAAAGCCCAGGGATTATGGTATCAGGCGGAAAGCCCGGATCCCGTATTCAGCAGCAGTCTGACTCTCGATCTATCCTCGGTCGAAGCCTCGCTGGCCGGACCCAAGCGTCCACAGGATCGCGTGTCACTTTCGGGAATCAAGGCTGCAACGGAATCCATAATCGGAGCAGCTGCGCCATCCAGCCGAGATTCAGACGATGAACTGCTCGATGGCGACGTCGTGATTGCCGCGGTGACTTCCTGTACCAATACCTCAAACCCCAAGGTAATGATGGCCGCTGGACTGCTGGCACGTAACGCTAGAGCGGCCGGACTAAGCACCCGGCCCTGGGTTAAGACCTCGCTCGCACCCGGGTCCAAAGTAGTCACGGAGTATCTGAATGCCGCCGGACTGCAGCAGGATCTGGACGCGATCGGCTTTAACCTGGTTGGCTACGGTTGTACCACCTGTATTGGAAATTCCGGGCCTTTGCCCGAAGCGATCGAATCCCAGATCAGGGAAAAGGACCTGACGGTTGCCAGTGTTTTATCCGGTAATCGCAATTTCGAGGGTCGCATTCATCAGCGTATCAAGTCTAACTGGCTCGCCTCGCCGCCACTGGTTGTTGCCTACGCGCTGGCCGGTAGTACCTGCATCGATTTGACTTCGGAGCCCATCGGCGAGTCAGCCGACGGTAAGCCGGTGTTTTTGCGCGATATCTGGCCGAGCAACCAGGCGATCGCGGATGAAGTGATGAAGGTGAGTGAAAGCATGTTCAGGGAGCAGTATGCCGATGTGTTCAGCGGCGATCGGAACTGGCAGGATATCGATGTGGGCGATGCGTTGACTTATAGCTGGGATGATTCCTCTACCTATATTCGTAATCCACCATATTTCAAGCTGGACAACAGTAAGCAACTGGAGCCGATAGTGAATGCCCGTATCCTTGCCCTGCTGGGTGATTCGATAACGACAGACCACATATCTCCGGCTGGTGCGATTGCGGTCGACAGTCCTGCAGGCAGGTATTTGCTCGAACAAGGGGTTGATCGGAACAGTTTCAATTCCTATGGATCCCGTCGTGGCAACCATGAATTGATGATGCGCGGCACCTTTGCCAATATCCGTATTCGGAACGAGATGACGCCTGATGTCGAGGGTGGAGTAACGCTGTACATGCCGGATCGTGAGCAAATGAGTATTTACGATGCGGCCATGAAATATAGTCAGCAGGGAACACCGATGGTGGTCGTCGCGGGCAAGGAATACGGTACCGGATCGAGCCGCGACTGGGCTGCCAAGGGGCCACGCCTGCTCGGCGTTAAGGCGGTAGTTGCCGAGAGTTTCGAGCGTATCCACCGCTCCAACCTGATCGGTATGGGCGTCTTACCGCTGCAGTTTATCGACGGATTCGATCGCAATAAACTGAACTTGACCGGCGCCGAAAAAATCACCATCAGCGGAATGCAAAAAGGTCTACAGCCCGGGCAGCACCTGGAATTATCGGTTACCGATGCGACCGGTAGTATCCTTGCGGTGGATGTCCTGTGTCGCATCGACACCCGCGACGAGGTCGCTTATTTCGAGGCGGGTGGCATACTGCAATATGTGCTGGACAAGGATCAGGACTGAAATCTTATGCTGATTACGTTTAAGACCACGGCCTACGCGAATATCACGATGTTCGGTGATATCGGCCGACAAATGCTCGAAATGATGGCATTCGGTACTTCGGTACCCGGCGCCATCAATGTGGAGGATGTGCCGCAGGCACTGCAGAACCTGAAACAGGCACTCGATAAATTACCGGAACAGGTTGAGCCCGCGGGAGATGCCGATGATGATCAACCTGCGGTCAGCCTGCACACGCGTGCAGTACCACTGGTAGAATTGCTGCAGGCGGCCGTCAAGGAAGAAACCTACGTTCGCTGGGAGTAGTTGTTTCGCACCACAGAGAATGCGATTCTGATGGAAATAATTTTATAATAGCGCCCGGGTGCAAATTTCGGGCAGTATAAACCGATAACCAAAACAAGGCTGACATCATGGCGGATAAAGAGATATTGCTGGGTTATGCAACCCAGGATAAAACCCGCGGGAGCGGGGTTTTCCCGGTTCATCTGAACTTAAAACGCGCCAATCGGCACGGACTTATCGCGGGTGCAACCGGCACCGGCAAGACCGTTACCTTACAGGCGCTGGCAGAAAGTTTTTCTCAACAGGGCGTGCCGGTATTCCTGGCAGATATCAAGGGTGACGTTTCGGGCATCAGCCAGGCTGGGAAATCTCATCCCAAGGTCAATGAAAGATTGCAGGCCCTGGAACTGCCCACCGATCAATGGCGTGGATGCCCGACCGTGTTCTGGGATATATACGGCAAAAAGGGCAATCCGATTCGCGCCACGATTTCGGATATGGGCCCGGTGTTGTTATCGCGATTGATGAATCTGAACGACACCCAGGCCGGGGTTTTGAGTATTGCCTTTGCCGTGGCCGATGACAATGGTCTGCTGTTACTGGATCTTAAGGATTTGCGGTCCATGCTGCGCCATGTTGCAGAAACGGCCTCCGAGCTGAGTAGTGTCTATGGTAATGTCTCCGCGAGCTCGGTCGGTGCGATCCAGCGGCGCCTGCTGGTTCTCGAGCGCAGCGGGGCAAAAAAGTTTTTTGGCGAACCCATGCTCGACCTGGACGACCTGATGCAGGTCGATGCCAATGGCGCGGGTATTATCAATATACTGGTGGCTGACAAGCTGATGCAGGAGCCTGCAGTTTACTCGACAATGTTACTGTGGCTGTTATCCGAACTGTTTGAGAATTTACCGGAAGTAGGCGATCCCGATAAACCAAAGCTGGTTTTATTTTTTGACGAAGCGCACCTGATGTTCAAGGGTACGCCAAAGGCGCTGGTTGAAAAAATCGAGCAGGTGGTGCGCCTGATTCGTTCCAAGGGGGTCGGTGTTTATTTTATCACTCAAAGCCCGGGTGACATCCCCGATTCCGTATCGTCCCAATTGGCAAACCGCGTGCAGCACGCGTTGCGTGCGTTCACTCCGAGAGAACAGAAAGTGGTCAAGGTCGCGGCACAAACGTTTCGCAGTGATAAAAGCTTTTCGGTGCAGGATGCGATCACCGAAATGGGGGTCGGGGAGGCGCTGATTTCGACCCTGCTGGCAAATGGCGCGCCTTCGCCTGTAAAACGAACCATGGTAAAACCACCGTTTTCCCGAATCGGGGCTGCCAGCAGGGCCGAGGTTGCTGAAGTTCTGACACATAATCCGTTTGCGGAAAAATATGCCACTACGGTCGATCGTCATTCTGCATTCGAGAAGCTCGCAAAACGCGCCGAAGAGGCTGCCAACGCCGCCGCCGAAAAGAAGCCGCCGCGAAAGCGAGTCAATGCCGCACCGAAACCGCGCGGCCGATCGC